>JALYLU010000559.1 GCA_030774075.1 Actinomycetota bacterium
CGCCCCGAGGGTAGACGGCGATGACGCGTGTCCCGGACCGTTCCGGCCCGGTGGGCAGCCCCGACGAGTAGTTACGACAGGAGCTCCGCGATCCGCCGCACCCCGACACCAAGGTCGTCGTCGCCGAGCGCGAACGACAACCGGGCGTAGCCCGGCGCGCCGAACGCCTCGCCGGGAACGATCGCGACCTTCGCGACCTCGAGCAGCAATGCACACAGCTCGAGCGTGGTCTGCGGGGTACGGCCGGCGATCTCTCGCCCGAGCACCCCTTCGAAGGAGGGAAAGCAATAGAACGCGCCCTGCGGGGCGAGGACGCTCACACCTTCGATCTTCGACAAGAGCTCGTACATCGTGTGGCCGCGCCGCGCAAATGCCCCGCGCATCTCGGCGACGGCCGACAGGTCGCCGCTCACCGCGGCGAGCGCGGCCACCTGCGCGACATTCGACACGTTCGAAGTGGAATGCGACTGCAGGTTGGTCGCCGCGGCGGTCACGTCGGGCGGCCCGATCATCCAGCCCACACGCCAGCCGGTCATCGCGTACGTTTTCGCCACTCCGTTCAGGATCACGCAAGTATCCATGAGCTCGGGCACCCGACCCGGCATCGACGAGAACACGTGGCCGTCGTAGGTGAGGTGCTCGTAGATCTCGTCAGTGACGACCCATATGCCGCGATCGAGCGCCCACCGGCCGATCGCCTCCACCTCCTCGGCTGGATAAACCGCGCCGGTCGGATTGCTCGGCGAGACGAACAACAACACCTTGGTGCGGGGTGACCACGCCGCCTCCAGCTGATCGATCGCGACGCGAAATCCGTCGGCTTCCGAGGTCGGAAGCACGACCGGCACGCCGCCTGCCAGGGTGATCACCTCGGGGTAGGACGTCCAGTACGGCGCCGGCACCAGCACCTCGTCGCCTTCGTTGCACAGGACCTGGAACGTGTTGTAGACGGCGTGCTTCCCGCCGTTCGTGACGACGACCTGCGCGGCCGAACAATCGACCCCGGAGTCGCGCTTGGTCTTGAACGCGATCGCCTCGCGCAGCTCGGGCAGACCCGCTGTCGGCGAATAGTGGTGGTAGCGGGGCTCACGACACGCTGCTATCGCCGCCTCGACGACGTTTCGGGGGGTCGGGAAGTCGGGCTCGCCGGCTCCGAAGCCGATGACGTTCTCGCCCGCAGCCTTCAGGGCCTTGGCCTTGGCGTCGACGGCGAGGGTCGCGGACTCCTGGATGGCGGCGATGCGGGCAGAGATTCGAGACGGGGAGTTGGCCACGACCCATGGTGGCACGTCGGCGCGCCCGGGCCCGAGCCGTTTTCGCCGCAAGACGTCGAGCGGGAACCGGTTCCGCCTAGCCTGGACGCCCATGCGCCGCCCTTGCCGCAACGCCTGGTTCGCCGGCGCGGCGACGGCGGTGGTCGCCGTGCTCACCGCCGCCACGGTCGGCCCGACGGTCACTGGCACCGCGGCGGCCGCGGGCCTCCCATCGCCCAAGGCGGACATCGTCGTCGACGCCGGAACCGGGCGGATCTTGATCGGTGACAACATTCACGAGGCGGTGCACCCCGCGAGCACGGCCAAGATCATGACCGCGCTCACCGGGGTCGAACGTCTGTGCCCCGGCGCGAGCGTGACGGCCAACGCGCGGGACGCGAGCGTCGAGGCGATGCGCATCGGTGTTCCGGTCGCCCAGCCGTGGCGTGCCGACGACATCATGGCCGCGCTGATGATGGTCTCGGCCAACGACGCGGCCTATGCGATGGCCGAAACGGTCAGCGGCAGCCTCGACGGGTTCGCGACCGATCTCGCCGCGACGGCTCGCCAGCTCGGTCTGCGCGACAGCACGCTCGGCGACCCCGCCGGCCTCGACGACGAGACGTCGTACAAGGGTGGCCCGGTCATGAGCGCGTACGACCTCGCCATCGCGACGCGCAACGCACTCACGGTGCCCGAGATCGCGAAGTGGGCGGCCATGCACGAATACTCGTTCGTCGATCCCTCGGGCGGGCAACACCATCTGATCAACCACAACAAGATGTTGCCGGGTGGGGGCTACGACTACCCAGGGGCGATCGGCTTCAAGACCGGCTTCACCAACCGCTCGCAGCACGCGTTGGTCGCGGCGGCGACGCGTAACGGACGCACGCTGATCGTTGTCATCCTCGGTGCGCCCGACGCCGGTTACCAGGAGGCCGCGTCGCTGCTCGACGCCGGGTTCGCAACCGCCCCCGACGCGCCCGGGACTGGTCAGACCCTGCCGGCGGTCGCGGTTTCGCGCTGCGCGGCTCGAGCCGCCGATCAGGCCGCGTTCGCGAAGCTCGGCACCTCGAACAACCCCGCGACACCGACCGCCGTGACCGTTCCGAACGTGATCCCCGTTCTCGAGTCGCCACCGCTCGCGGCGACCGCGAGCAAGCACCTACGGACCCCCACGAGCAGCACGCGTCGATCGCCCGGACTCCTGCGCACGCGCAACATCGCCGTCGTGTTGATTCTTTTGCTGGCGGTGGTGATCGGATTCCGGCGGCGAGCAGTGAAGCGGCAACGGATGCTGCGGCTCGCGCGGCATCGCCAGCGCACCAGCGCGATGCGCAGCGGCGGCCTGCCGGTCGTCGACGGCCGCTACCGCACGGGGACGCGCATCGGTCCGCCGGTCGAGTCACACGTCCGCGTGCGTCCCGCGCCGCGGACGACCAATCGCCGCGGCACCGCCTGATTCGCCCGGTCCGGACCTACCAGGGCATCGACACGCCACCATTGGGTCGTTCGATCTGACCGGTCACGAACGCGGCCGCTTCCGAGACGAGGTACAAGAACGCGCAGGCGACATCTTCGGCCTCGCCGGCGCGCCCGAGGGGCGCCATCGCGCCGGCGCGCTTGTGGTACTGCTCGAGCTTCTCGGGCACGACGTTGCCGTCGGCGTCGGTGAAGTTGTGCCGCGAGAAGTTGGTGAGGATCATTCCCGGCGCGATCGCGTTCACCCGGATTCCGTTGCGACCGACCTCGGTCGCCAGCGTCTTGGTGAGCATCGCCACGGCAGCCTTCGTCATGCCGTAGCACGCGAGCGTCGGCGCGGGCGTGTCGATCGCGCCCGAAGAGATGTTGACGATGTTGCCCGAGCCCTGCGGAATCATGTGACGGATCGCCGCCTGGCACCCATAGAAGACACTCTTCAGGTTGATCGCCAAGATCCGTTCGAACTCCTCGTCGCTGCACTCGGCGACCATCTTGTTGTGCGGGATGCCGGCGATGTTGCCCATGATGTCGACGCGACCGAAGTCGGCTTGGGCCCGGTCGACCAGTGCGTCGACGTCGGCGCGTTTCGTGACGTCGACCCGTTGCGCACGCGCGGTGCCACCCTCGACAGTGATCTCGTCGACGGTGACCTGGGCCCCGGCCTCGTCGATGTCGCCGCCGACGATCGTCGCGCCGGCGGCCGAGAGCATGTGCGCAGACGCCTTGCCGATCCCGCTCGCAACGCCGGTCAGCACCGCGACCTGGCCCGACAAGTCGAAAAGCTCCTGCACGCGTGTCA
>JALYLU010000560.1 GCA_030774075.1 Actinomycetota bacterium
GAGTCGAGAGGCTCCCTATCGTTTCGATGTGGAGCTGCAAACCAACAGGCAGATCGAAGATGCCGCCATTGCCCACGTATTGAGCCTGGAGGCAGCCGCGGGTCGTGCTGCGATCGACACTCGAGGCAAAGGGTGTCTGGCCGACATCGAGGGTGATCGCCTCATCGAGGTCAAGGCCTACGGTCGCTCCGCACGAGGATGGGACCTATGGCTGGAGACTGGTCAAGTCAGAGCCGCCGAGGCCGACCCCGCACGATTCCACCTGATCATCGTGGACAACGTCCGACAAGGTGACCCAGCCGCGTTCGGAGTTCTCGACATCTCCGGAGACCAACTCGTGGCCCTACTGGAGCGAAAACGCGAGAAGCACTACTACGAAGTTCCCCTTCCCGTCGCGGTCTACGACAGGCTCCTCGAGCAGCCACATTGACATGCCCATCCCGACGCTGCGCCCAGGAACGCATCGGCCACGGCGCGTCGCCCGCGATGCAGCGATATGACGCAGTTTCCGTTTCTGCTCGGGTCAGTCTCGTGCTCGATAGCTGAGATACCACCCCGACCACGGCACCGACCACCGACCCACACCTAACAGTGTGCATCGGTGTTCGCGCGCGCCTGTACGTCGGCCGGGGAATCCGGAGCTCCGCGACGCAGGTCGCTCGGGTTTATTGAATAGGCCGCTTTGAAGGCGCGGTTGAAGCCGCTGATGTCTCCGAAGCCGCAGCCGTGTGCGATTGCGGCGACGCTGCGGTGGGCATGCCGTGGGTCGAGTAGTTCGTCTCGAGCCTGTTGTAGTCGCAGGCCTCGTAGGTAGAGAGCGACACTTTCGTGCTCGCCCTCGAACAGCTTGTGCAGGTAGCGCGTGGAGATGTTCGCGACCGCGGCGATCTCATCGGGTGTCAGGCCTGAGTCGCGAAAATGCGTTTCGACGTACCCCTTGATGCGGTCGAGCATGGTGCGCTGCCGGGCGTCCGCGTACTCCGCGTTGGCGGATGTCGCGAACAGCGAGATAGCGAGGTCGCTCACCTGCGCGAGTATGCGCTCCGACTGGGCGTCTGGGATCTGGGATCCGTGGCGGATGAGATCAACGATGAATCGCGCCGCCACGCCGGACAGGCCGTCCCGCCCGGAGAGACGTCGCGCGCTCATGGCTTGTCGTTCGGAGTCGGTGAGCCTGACTGACTCACATGGGATCGACAGCTGTGTGGTCGCCCACGGCTTAGTGAACGTCCACGTGAACGGTCGCGAGTTCTCGAACATGACCAAGTCACCGGGCTTGAGCTGAGCTATCCGACCGTCTTGCTGCAGTGTGCCGGCACCCCGGGTGAGGATCACCGTCTGGAAGTAGTAGGTGACGTCTGCCCGGCGGATCTCGCGCGACGTCCGCCGGTGTACCTGAGGGGTGGCTTCAAACTCGACCATCTCGAGCCGCCCGCGCCGTGTCGCTCTGAGCTGGGCGGCAGGTTCTGCGTGCTCGGTCCACCCCTCGAGCTCAAGGGCCGCGCACGGATGGGCGAGCAATTGGCGCCAGAAGATCTCGCGTTCGGACAGTCCGAGTGTGTGTGTCGACAACGACGTCCGCCTCGCACCTGAAGCCGTCGTAACCGATCATGGCAGCCGTTCCTCCCTTCGGCCTTGAACACCAGTAGACCACCGGCTCCCATGCCCGACAACCGTCCCGCCGCAGGTGTGCACTCGGGTCCGCACGGTGTGCGCTTTCGTCCACGAATCGTGGCGTCGGTACGCGGACGCTGATGTTCAAAGGCCATGAGTGCGAAGACGTCGCACTCCTGTGAACAAGGAGGTCAACATGAGCAGTCCCGCAATCGTGCTGGTGCACGGCGGTTTCGTCGACGGATCGGGGTGGCGAGGTGTATACGACCGCCTCCGCGCCCAAGGTCACCGCGTCGCCGTCGTGCAGAACCCGACCGTCTCCCTCGAGGGGGACGTGACCGCCACTATGCAGGTCCTCGACGTCCTCGACGGCCCGGCGGTCCTCGTGGGCCACTCCTACGGCGGGGTCGTGATCACCGAGTCCGGCGCCGACCCTCGCGTCGCCGGTCTGGTGTACATCGCGGCGTTCGCCCCCGACGAGGGCGAGTCGGTGAACACGTTGATCGCCGACCCGCCTCCCGGTGCGCCGGTCCCGCCGATCCTGCCGCCCCGCGACGACAACCTGTACCTGGACCGCGACAAGTTCCACGAGTCCTTCGCCGGCGACCTGTCCGCCGACGAGGCGGCGTTCATGGCCGACTCGCAGGTTCCCTGGGGGGTCGATGCGCTCGGCGGCACGGTCACCGAACCGGTCTGGCGGTTCAAGCCGAGCTGGTACCTGGTCGCCGGCGACGACCACATGATCCCGCCGCCCGCACAGCGGGCCATGGCCGAGCGTGCCGGAGCAACGGTCCGCGAGGTCCCAGGTAGCCACTCGGTCTACGTCTCCCAACCGGAGGCGGTCGCCGAACTCATCCAGACCGCCGTCGAGTCCCTCACGTGACCCGACGACCCGGGCGGTGTGGCAGCCCGTCACTGTCGCGCCGCTCACTCACCCCGGTGCGGCATCACCGCCGCACATCCCTGTAAGGAGACCCATCATGTTCCGTGCCTTCCATCTCCACCGCGGACGCCGGCTGGCCGTCGTCGCTGTCACCGTCGCCGCGCTCACCGCCGCAGCGGTGACCAGCAGCACTATGGCCAACGCCGAAACCCCTAGCAGCCGCCACACGACGGGCATCGCCGTGCACACCACCCCCAGCCACATCGTCGAGGCCCACCGTGGTGTTCGTCCACGGCGGCTGGGCCGACTCCTCTGGCTGGAACGCCGAGATCGCTGCCCTGCAGAAGCAGGGCTACCCGGTCATCGCGGTGGCCAACCAGCTGCGCGGGCTGAGCTCGGACGCCGACTACGTCCGCAGCGTCCTGCAGACTATCCCCGGACCGATCGTGCTCGTTGGGCACTCCTACGGCGGCGCGGTCATCACCAACGCCGCCCGTGGTGTGTCCAACGTCAAGGCTCTGGTCTACATCGCCGCGTTCGCGCCAAACACCGGTGAAACCCTTCAGCAACTGGTCACGAAGAACCCCGGTACGCACATCGTCCCGTCCGCGCTCATCCAGCGGCCCTACCCGCTGCCCGGCGGCGGCAACGGAATCGACCTGTACATCAAGGCCAAGGACTTCCGTGACGCGTTTGCGGGCGACCTTCCCAGGAGCCAGACCCGGCTGATGGAGGCCGAGCAGCGGCCGTTCTCGGTCGCGGCGTTCAGCGAGCCTCGGGTGACCCGGCCTGGAAGACCATCCCGTCGTGGTACCTGGTCGCGACCAAGGACCATGCCATTCCACCGAAAACAGAACGGTTCATGGCCCACCGGGCCGGGTCGAAGGTCGTCTTCGCGCGCGGAGCCTCCCACGTTCCGATGATGTCGCACCCGAAGAAGACCCTGTCGGTCATCGAGAAGGCCATCCACGCCGTCGACTGACCGACGCAAGGCCGCATTCCGCATCCGTGTGCCCGGTGGAGAAC
>JALYLU010000561.1 GCA_030774075.1 Actinomycetota bacterium
CGCCACCAGACGGCTCGGCGGCTGGGCTGGGAGTGGGGTCGGGTAGTTCACGGTCTCGCAGACGTAGTAGGCGTGCCCGTCACAGCTATCCGCGAGATGAGCAGTCGTCAGGCACAGATCGAATCACTCGCCGCCGAGATGGGAGTGCACACCGCGGCGAGCCGCCAAGTCGCCGCCTACCGCACCCGAACCGCCAAAGCCGCGGTCGCACCATCCGAACTCCGCGCCGAGTGGGATCGCCGACTCACCGAATCGGGGTTCGATGCCGTCGCACGCGCAGCGTGCGCCGGCCGCCAACTCGAGATCCCAATTCTCACCGAGCCGGACGGCCATGCCCTGAAGGCTCACCTCGCATCCGCTTCCGGCGTCACCGAACGAAGTGCGGTGTTCGATCGGCGCGACGTCATCCAAGCCGTCGCCGCGTGGGCGAACGATCGCGCCCCTGCCGGCGAGATCCTCGATCTCGCGGACGACTTCCTGGCATCGCAACACGCGGTACCGCTCGCCGGATACGAGCATCGGGCCAAGACGGACGTCATTCGCATCAACGGGGCCCACACAGTTCCGGTCGCACGCAGCCTGACGCGCTACTCCACACCTGCGATGCTTCGCACCGAGCAGAGCGTCTTGGAGACCTTCAGAACAGGGCTCGACCGCGGTGTCGGCATTGTTTCCGACGGTCTCATCGAGGCAGCGATCGCGCGGCGACAGAGTCTCGGCGACGACCAAGCCGCAATGGTGCGCGCGATCTGCAGCTCGGGTGACCAGTTCCAATGCGTGCTCGGTCCTGCGGGTTCAGGCAAGACGTTCGCACTCGATGCCGCACGCGACGCGTGGCAGGAAGCGGGCTACACGGTCATCGGCGCAGCCGACCAGGGCACCGCCGCCGAGGCCCTCGGCCGCGGCGCCGGTATCCGCTCCGAGACGCTCGAGTACTGGCTCACCGTGCTCGACACACACGCCGACCCTGTATCGATGTTGGGGCCCCGCACCGTGATGATGGTCGACGAGGCCTCGGCTGCGGGAACGCGCAGCCTGGCGCGACTCTTCATGCACGCTCGCAGAAACGGCGCGGTCGTGCGACTTGTCGGCGATCCTGCGCAACACTCAGCCGTCACTGCTGGCGGCGCGTTCCGTGAGCTCACCCGCATGTACGCCGACCGTACCCCCGCGTTGTATGAGCTGCGCCGTCAGAGCGGACCGCACCTCCACGAGCTGCGTCTCGCGCTAGGCGCGTACCGTGAGGGTCTCATCACTGAAGCGATGGACCGCCTCGCGGGCGATAACCGAATGGTGTTGGCCGACACCGCCGACGAGTTGCTCGACAAGCTCGCCACGGACTGGTGGCTCGACCGCCAAGAGCGTTGCGCAAACCCCGACCGTCTCCCCTCAAGCATGGTGGCCGAGCATCACCGCGAGCGCCGAGCGCTCAACACGCGGGCACGCATCATGCTGGAAGCGGCCGGTGAACTACATGGGCCCGCGCTTCTCGCCGGCAGCTACGAGTTCAAAGCAGGCGACGAGGTCATCTGCCGAACCGCCGCCAAACACCTTCATCCGCCAGGCGCACCTCACCGCTACCTGCGTAACGGCACGCGCGGCACAGTCGTCGCCGTTGAGGTACCCGAGATGTCTTCGCGGACAGGTCTTGTCGTCGCCTTCGAAGACCGCGAGCCGATCCATGTCCCTGTCGAGTTCCTCACCAAGGAACTACGTCCCGGCGTCGTCGGTGGTCTCACCTACTCCTATGCGCTCACATCGCACGCCGCGCAAGGACAAACATACGAAACCGCACGCACTCTTGCGACCGATGGCTCCACGCGCCCCGGCATCTACGTAGGACTCACGCGTGGCCGCGACGACGCTCGTGTTTACGCGGTCCGACGACGTGACCTCCTTACGGACCGTGAAGCCGAAGACCACATGCCCCGCCTCGACGATCACAAGACCACGATCGAGGCCATCACCGACCGTCTCATCAGCACCGGCCACGAAACACTCGCCACCACGCTCGATCCCGCGGCCATCCATATCGCTGCCACCAGCGCGACCCACTCGCTCGCTCGACTCGTGGAGCTGCATTACGCCACTTCCGATGCCACCAGGAGCACCGAGCTGACGCGAACCATTCGCGCTCAGCAGGCCACGATTGCCCTACGCGCGCAGCTCCATCCTGATCCCGCTCTCGTCGGACGCATCGGCGAGCGACCGTCCGCCGGACTGGACCGTCATGCCTGGGATAGGGCAGTCGCCGCCGACGCCACACACCAGGCGCTCGGTGAGCTCGATGCTGAAGCAGCGCGCGGCTTGGGACTTCCCGATGCCGCGCGCGTCACCGCTCTAGTTCGCGACGCCGAGATCTTGTTCCTCGCGCGCCAACCAACCGCGCAGCTCGCGACCGAGACCCGCGAACTCACTTACGAGCTTGTCGGCTCAGGGTCACGACCTGGGCGTTCAGAGCGTCAGCTACTGGACGCGCTCACGCGCGCCGACGACGCTCTTGCAGAAGCACGACGCGTCGAGGTCACGACTCAACGTCGCGTCGCCGACCCGCAGCTCGGACGCAATGCGAGTGCGCAAGAACACTTGCGAAGGAGCCTCGAGAGCGCACGCCGTAGAACCGCGACCGCCGCGCTCCATCGTGAGCGCCTAGGCGAGCGCGCCTCGGCGCTTCGAGATAACACACCCGCCAACCAGGCTGCTCTCCAACATCGGTTCGACCGTCTCGACACTGCTCTCGAACGCCAAGTCGAAGCCGCGATCACACAGGCTCGTACGGCACCGCCCGCGTACATCACCCAGCTCCTCGGTCACCGTCCGCCAGGCGAACTAGGCGTGCCCTGGGACGCTCGTGTTCGCCAGCTCGAGCGTTACCGTCACCGTCAGGGCCACGGCCCCCATGACGCGCCGGCGCCGGCGACGGCTCCTCCCATCGAACAGGCGCTCGGTGCCTCTCCAGTCGACCCTGCAGGACGTATCGCCTGGCGCGCGACTGCTGATGCCCTGATCGTTTCCACGGCTATCTCCCCTGAACCGTGAGCCCCATGGCAGCCGATCCTCGTAACGCGTCGACACAAGCCTCAGAATGATGCCGACTACGGGAGGACGACGGGCCAGAAGCATCGTCTGAACTGGATGGAGACGAGGCGGCCACCGTCGCCCTCTCAGCCCCAGATCCCCCGACGCTCGCGCACCCGCATCACAGATCCACCGCCGCGCTACTCCTACTTTTTCTTCGGTTGGCGACTGATCTTCTTCTCCGCATCCTTGAACTCACCGCCGATGATGCGATCGGCCATGTCGCGGGCGTCGCCTTCGTTCTCGTAGCCCTGGTTGCCGTCAGTCGCGATGATCTTGTTGTTGTCTGCCTTGAGGTGCCAGCCCCATTTGCCGTCGGCTCGCTCGATCACTACACGCTCTGCCATTTCTCTCGTTCCTCTCTGGCTGGTTCCGGTAGTTCCGGATTGTCAACACCGGTGCCTGCTGGTGTCGCTGGGACACCAACGAGGAGCCCGAACG
>JALYLU010000562.1 GCA_030774075.1 Actinomycetota bacterium
TTTTCGAGCCATGACTCCCGGGCGGGTCTGGGAGGCCGACGGTCCTGAGGATGTGCTTGTCGCGATCGGCCGGTGGTTCGATGACAGTGACGTGATCGAAGGTGTCGAGGAGATCGACACGGGCTCTTTCGCGGACCGCCAACGCGTGGGGTATCGACTCCGGGTCCGTAACGAAGACGGCCTGCACGTAGTCGAACAGCAGGCGTACCTTTCCGAACGAGACGGCCAGATCGGTTGGCTTCGCGTCATGTGCTCGGGCTTCCGTCGCATCGATTGATCCTTCGCACAACGCTCAAGATCCGTAGCACCCGTCTCCACTCGCTCCGCCACTACTCAGTGTTCCGGCGGCCATCGACGTGCACCGTTCGCCGGGCGCCTCGGCCATGGCAGCGGCGGAGCGACCACGCTGAAGATCTATGCGGGATGGGTGGACGAAGCTGGTCCCGCGCATCGTCGATACGAGGCACCGGAAGTTGCCGCCGCGCTGAACAGGTCGATCGCGAGGGTGAGATAGCCGATTCGGGCGAGCCGGTCGGCGTGACGACGCATCACCTCATCGAGGCCGAAGATCTCATGAATCATCACCAGACCGGGCCAGGCCCCTCCCCGCCCGGCCTGGCCAGGTAGCCGTGCAGCGGGTCTGATCCGCCGTGCTTTGCGCTGATGGCCGTCGGGTCGAGCTCCGTCATGGCATCCTTTGCGTTCGTGTCACTCTCAGCGGGGCTCGCGCTCGTCGATGACGCGTCGCATTTTGCCGGCAGAGCGTTCGACCCGGTCGGGCTCAAGGATGTCCACAGCGACGGTGACTCCGATGGAGCTCTTGATCAGTAAACGGAGCTCATCTGACGCGCGCGATGCGGCGTCCGGGTTGGCCTCGGGACGTCGTTCGACCCGGATCGTGAGTTCGTCGAGGCGGCCGGTGCGGGTAAGCAGGCACTGGTAGTGCGGTGACAGCGCCGGGGTCCGCAGGATCAGCTCCTCGATCTGCGTGGGAAAGAGATTGACGCCGCGCAAGATGATCATGTCATCGGTGCGGCCCGTGATCTTTTCTATGCGTCGCATCGTGCGCGCCGTACCGGTCAGGAGTCGGGTCAGATCGCGGGTGCGGTAGCGGATGACCGGCATGGCCTCCTTCGTCAGCGAGGTGAACACCAGCTCGCCCTCCTCGCCGTCAGAGAGTACGTCACCTGTCGCCGGGTCGATCACCTCGGGGTAGAAGTGGTCTTCCCAGACGTGCAGGCCGTCTTTTGTTTCGACGCACTCGTTGGCCACACCCGGCCCCATTACCTCGGACAGGCCGTAGATGTCCACGGCGTGCATGTCCATCCGGTTCTGCATCTCGGTCCGCATGTCGTTGGTCCACGGCTCGGCGCCGAAGATGCCAACCGAGAGTGAGGTCGACCGTGGGTCGATGCCTTGCCGCTGCATCTCGTCCATGATGGCAAGCATGTACGACGGGGTGACCATGATGATGTCCGGCTCGAAGTCCTTGATGAGCATCACCTGCCGTTCGGTCATCCCCCCGGAGACCGGAATGACGGTGCAGCCGAGCGCTTCGGCGCCGTAGTGCGCCCCGAGGCCTCCGGTGAACAATCCGTAGCCATACGCCACGTGCACCCTGTCGCCGGGTCGCCCGCCCGACGCACGGATCGAGCGGGCCATGACGGTCGACCAGGTGCGAATGTCCTCGGCGGTGTAACCGACGACAGTAGGTCGGCCGGTCGTCCCGGAGGACGCGTGAATGCGAGAGATCTCCGACCGCGGCACGGCGAACATGCCGAACGGGTAGTTCTCGCGAAGATCCTGTTTGGCGGTGAACGGGAACTTCGCGAGGTCAGCCAGATCCTTGCAGTCGTCGGGGTGTACGCCGACCGCGTCGAAGGACGCGTGGTAATGCGGAACATTCGCATAAGCGTGATGGAGAGACCACAGCAGCCGCTTGAGCTGCAGAGCCCGGAGCTCGTCGACAGATGCACGCTCGATCGGCTCGAGAGAGCCTGGGGCGGGAGTACGGTCTTGCACGATGCCTCCTTGAGTCGATCGCGGCGTCGTCGGCGGATCAGCTGCCCGCCGTGCGTGGCGCGATTTCGGACCAGATCGTGCCCGCGCTTCAGGCCGTGCGGACGGCCGCAGCAGCGGCGCTCGCATCTCTGGCCTGAAGTACGTCCGCGATTGCGGGCCTGCTCTTCTATGAGTCGCCCGGCGACCGTTCGCCAGCCGATGGTGATCGGGCGCCAGGTCCTGCGCGAAGGTGATCTGCGACTTGATCAACCAGCCCGCGATCAGGACAGCAGCGGGTTGTGCGAGAGCGCGACGAGGCCCAGCGGAAGACTTAAGTGATGGGACTGTCCGATCTTCGGTGTAACTGATCACGGCTGCTAGTGTTGCGCGTCGTAACCGGCGTGACCCCACTTCCCCGCACACCGACGCGGCGGCGCCCAGTTCGGCGAGACACGCATGAGGCCTCATCGAACGGGCCGAACATGACGGTGGCCCAGTCCGGGAGACGGTACGGCGCCTCTCCCACACACTGATGCTCGAACGAGGGGCCACCACCGGCGACGCGACCTTGTTCCTGCTCGATGGTGTCGACAGCACGTGAAAACTGACCAGGTTTCGGCAGGGCGGGTTCTAGTCAACAAGGATCAACCGAAACACATTCATCAAGCATCAGCCGAATCTGAACAGCTTTCACTCGACAGCGACATGCGGGCGGCGCCGCTTGTAGAAGCCCTCGACAAAGGAGAACCGTCCACACGGCGGGGCCCTCCTCGCTCGTCGTCTGTTCGCGGGGACGGGATGCTGGATAGCCTCGTCCTATGCCGCGGCGTCCGGGACGGGTGGCCCTCTGGGCATTGAGCCTTGTCGTGATGCTGGTCGGGTGCACCGGCCAGAGCCGCGGCCGGGCGGCGGTGTCGCCGCGTTCGCAGCCGGTATCGACCGCCCCGAGTACTGCCCCCTCTTCACCGCCTGCCAATGGCTTCACCATCGCCGCGACCGGCGACCTGCTGCCGCACGAGCCTGTCGTCATCGCCGCCGCTCGGGCGGCTGGCGGGAGGGGATACGACTTCCGACCGCTGTTCGCTGAGGTGCGCCCGATCCTGTCCCAGGCCGACCTGGCGATATGTCACCTCGAAGCGCCGCTCTCGGCGGATGACCGAACCCTGTCGTACTACCCAAACTTCCAGTCGCCGGGGGAGATTGCGGCCGCGGTGCGGTGGGCCGGCTTCGACACGTGCACCACAGCGTCCAACCACACCCTGGACGTCGGGCCTGCGGGGGTGCGTCACACGCTGGGCCTCCTCGACGCCGCTGGTGTTCAGCATGTGGGCGCGGCCCGCACCGCGGCCGAGGCGGCGCGCCCGCACCTCTACACCGTGCGCGGATTCCGGGTGGCCCACCTCGACTACACATACGGGCTCAATGGCCGTCAGGTGCCGGCTAGCCAGCCGTGGCTGGTGCCGGTGATCGACGCGGCGCGCATCCTGCGGGAAGCGCACGCCGCCCGGGTGGCGGG
>JALYLU010000563.1 GCA_030774075.1 Actinomycetota bacterium
GTTGTGCCTTGGCGAGATCGGTCAAACGCGCCGCCTCGTTTACCGGCCCGCCGATGATCGTGTACTCGTAGCGTTGCTCGGTGCCGACATTTCCGGCAACGACCGTGCCCGACGAGATCCCGATCGCGGCGTCGATCCCAGGGTGGACGACGGCGAGTTGACCGAGTCGTACACGAAGCAACCGCGCGGCGCGTAGCGCTCGGGCTGCGTGATCCGGCTGCGCGGCCGGCGCGCCGAAGACGCACAGCGCACCGTCGCCTTGGAACTTGTTCACCCAGCCGCCCTCTCGTCCGACGGCGCTCGTCACTGCGTGAAACAACGCGTTGAGGGTCTCTACGACCTGGTAGGGCGAGAGCACTTCGGCAAGCGCGGTGGAACCGACGAGGTCGACGAACATTGCGGTTGCGGATCGCTGCTCACTGTTCAGCCCGCTGCCTTCTTCGAGCGCGAGCCGGGCGACTTCGGGACCGACTTGGCGGCCGAACAAGTCCGCGAGCCGGTGGCGCTCCCGCAGCCCGGCAACCATCTGATTGACACCGTGTTGGAGCAGACCGACCTCGCCGCCGTCGTCGACCGGAACAGTCACGTCGAGTTGCCCATCGCCGATCCTGACCATCGCCTCGCGCAGAATCGTGAGCGGATCGGCAACCGACCGCGCCGTCACGACGGTCATGAGCAACCCGACCGAGAGCCCGACGAGAGAAAGGGCCAAGACCGCGCCGCCGATGTTGCGATGCACCGTCGCGTGCGCGGCCGCATATGGAAGCGCGGCGAGCCCGAACAGCGGAACCGCCGACCCCAGTGCCCAGGCCAGCAGCAATCGAGGCCGGACCCCGATGCTCGCGACCTTCCGAGAAGATTCGCCGCCCAGAGCGTGCGCGAACACCGGCCGAAGCGCCCGCTCGAAGAGCAAGAACACGACCGCGGACGTGATGAGGCCCCCGTCGACGATCGTCAACGCGACCCGAATTGCCTGACCGCCGATGCCGTCGACGACGACACTGAACAACGCGAAGAATACGGCGGCGACGGCCCAGGCCACGCTCGAGCGCGCCGCCTCCCGCATCGGGAGCCGCAGCGTGGAATCCCGCTCGCTCGCGCTCGGCGTCCGATGGTCCGACAGCCAACCGAGAGCGCGGTTCCAACTCACCTGCGACCACCACGCCTCCAAGGGGAAGGCGCACAGCGCGAAGACCGAGAACGCGATCACGTCGGGTCCCGACCCGTGACGCAACCGCTCGCCGGGCGCGATCGCGACCAGATATATGAACACGAAGACCGCGCCCGCGAGATTCGCGGCCGTGCAAATCGCACCGAGCCGCCAGTCCAGTCGCTTTCGATCGACCCCGGTCTTGTGGCTCACGCTCGAAGCGTACGACCAGCGCAAACTCCCGTCACTGTGTCATCGGTCACACTCGCCACGAATCCTCAACGGCTCCAGCCGGGTCCGCTCCCCGCGTCTCAGACGCAGGTTCGGCGTTACTCACGGTCCGCCGGCTTCTGAGATCGGGGCGAGGAAGACGGCGACCGGCAGCCCGAGGTCCGTCATACGCGAGAGCCGGTCACGGATCACTCTCGGTACCCGCGTGTCGAACGACGTGATCATCGGGCTCTGATCGACGTTCGGCACGAGATCGGACAGCCCGGCCCGTTGCAGCTCTGCGACGACCTCCGATCGCAGCCGCTCGTATTCAGCTCGCCCACCCTGACCGCGCAGGTCGGCATACGCAATTCGTTCCGCGTCACGCTTCGCGTTCCACACGTCGACATCGGCACCGACCGAGAGATGAACGACCGCTGTCGCCGTCTTCTGGTCGAAGGTGTGCGCGCGAGTGACCTGGCCGCGATAGGCCGGGAGCATCGCGGCATCGAACCCCGCGCGGTCGAGCTCGTCGAGAAGCCCCAGTGCGGGAATGTCGAACGTCAGTGGGTTGGTCCACGTCACGAGGTAGCGCGCGTGGCGGCCCGTTCCCGGGAAGGAGCTGTGGCGCAGCCCGGCAACCGTCGACGGAACGACGCCCGCGAGCATCTGCGAAAGACGCGGACCTTGGACCCCGACGCCGGGCGCGTCGAAGAGCTCGCCCGCGGTCGCGAGGATCGCGATGGCGAGCCCGGCCGCGCCGATCGCACGGACGACTCGCGGTCGGGTCGGCGCACGCACGGCTCGGTCGACGAGCAGGCCGATGCTCCACACGATGCTGAGCACCATGACCGCGGTGCTCGTCCAGGCCCAGATCACGAGCCAGTACCAAAGTGTGCCGACGATGCGACTCATCGAGAGAGCCTCGAGCGCGAGCGTCGCGCCGAGCACGGCGTCGAGTCGGAGCAACGACCGGTGTCGCAGCCGCCACGCGACGAAGGTCGCGCCGATCCAGCTCGCAAGGAGCAGAACGCCGGGCAACACCGAACCCGTCGCGACACTTCGCACCGCGTCATCGGGGGCGCTGATGGACAACACCAGCTGCTTCGACACCAGCCGCCACGGATTGAGGTGCACGAACAGGATGTGCAGCCCTTGTCTCGGGCCGCTCAGCGATCCGGGTGAATGGCGGAAGTAGTCGAACAGGAGGTGGAGATTGCCGGGTGAGTTGACGAGCTGGTCGACGAGCGGCGGCAGCCACAAAACGATGCCGAGCGCGGCGGCGATCCAGAGGCGACGCACGACGTCGCGCCGGGCCGCGCCGTCGCTTCTCCGCACGCGCACGGCCAGCGTTCCCAACACGAGGGCGCCGAGCCCACCGACCAGGCCCACGTACGCGACGTGTGCCTGCGCGCAGAACGACCCGGCGAACACGGCGACGGGAAGCACCACGAGGTCGTCGCACAGCACCGACCACACCGCAAAGAGGAACGCCAACCACCACAGCAGCGGCACATATGGCGTCCACGCCTGAGTCAACGTCGACGGACCGTACGCGCGCAACAGCACGCCGAGCAGCGCGCCCACACCGATCACGAGCCCGGTCCCGCCCCGCCGGTACGCGATCCAGAGAACCACGCCGATCGCCAACATGTGCAAGGCCACGGGCGCGACGTCGAGCGCCCACGACGACGCGCCGAACGCTCGGTAGAACGGCCACATGAGCCAGAAGACCAGCGGGCCGGGATGACTCGCGACGCTTCCGATGGGACCGAGCCGCCCGATCAGCCCGACCAATGGCGGATGCGTGGTCCCCACATCGCGCACGCGCAGCTCGATCTCTGCGAGATCTCCGACGGGGTAGTACCGGGGATGCCGCAGCGCGCCGAGCGCCACGAGGAGCGGGAGCGCGAACAACGCGAGCAGCCCGCCGACCACCGGCATCGAAGGCAAGCGACGCGACGCCACCGCCGTCGCGGTCGTTTTGGTCATTCGTTCGTCGCGGCGAAGCGGCGGCGGACGTCGTCGGATGTGGCCAGGGGTCTGCCGACGTGGGTCGCCCAGGTCTCGGCGAGCTCGACGAGTTGCGCGTTCGAGTGTTGCGGGTACGCGGTTGGGTTGTCGCCGATTCCGATCCGGATGCTGCCGCCGCGC
>JALYLU010000564.1 GCA_030774075.1 Actinomycetota bacterium
GCCCCGTCGTTGCCGCGGTCGGACCCGAGCAGCACCACAAGCGCGAGCGGAAACTCCGAGACACCGTCGATCCCCACGAGCCCGGCAACCGACTCATCCACGAAGCCGACGCGCACTAACGCGGATGGCTCGACGGCCAGCAGGTTCGCCAGCATCGTGCCCGCGTCCCAATAGAGATGCCGGAAACCGCGCTCGCCGTACTTCCACGCGGTACGCCAAGAGATCCCGGTGAGCACAAACGTGACCGGCGCCGCGGCGACCCGCGGATCGGCCGCCGCCGCGGCGAGCGCGCCGCGGTAATCGCCGCGACGTAGCGCCGTGAGCCCGAACTCGAGCGGCGCGAAGTGATAGACACCCGCCCCGACGTCGTCGAGGTCACCGCACACCACATAAAGCTCGACCGGGTGCAGGTTCCCCGCCGACATCGCGGTGCGGAAGAAGGTCGCATCGCCGAACGCCGAACGGCGGGCACGGCTCACACCGTTCGAGAAGAACAAGAGCCGCGCGAGCCGCGCCGCGTCCCACCGCGTGTCGACGACCCCGCGAGAACTTCCCGACAGCACGTCTGCCGCACGCGCGCTCGACAGACCGAACTCCCGCGTCAGCGGCACCGCGCCGCGCCCCACGTACCGCTTGAACGGCGTCGGCCGATTACTCGGGTCGAGCGGCCCGAACTTGACGAGTTGCAGACGATCGGCCGCATCCACCACCGAGCCGTGACGGGTAGCCCGATGCAGCGTCGAGGCAGCGCCGCTCAACACACGTACAGGGTGCCGTCCCGCTCCTCGACCCTGCCCCGCCGTAACGGCCGCACGCGGGTCAAGAGCTTGTTCGCCGCACCCAGGCCGGGGACCTTCGCGAAGACCCCCTGCGGGCCGCGCACCATTCGACCAGTGCCGACGTCGTACTTCGAGCCGTGCCACGGGCACACCACACAGCCGTCGTCGTCGATCGAACCGCCCGCGAGGTCAGCGCGCAGGTGCCGGCAGCGGCGACTGACGGCGAACAGGTTCCCGGTCGCGTTTCCAACCGCGTAGCGGCCCGCTCCAACGATCCGGCCCGGCGGAAGTTCTGACGCGGGCCCGACTCGGAGTTCGTCTCCCATCGCACCGTCCCCCGCCAGTCGACGGCAGCGACTGTACCCCTCGCCGCGTTCTCCATCGGACCCCGCACCCGTCCTCGAATGGCGCGCAACTCGGGCGGCTCCCCAACGCCCGTGAGCCAGTGCCTCGAAAGGTGTCGAACATCAGCCGAGCCGGCGAACGCCGAACTCTGGGAAGTCAAGCGTCGCGCGCAACTCCCCGAGCTGGGTCGAGAGACGTTCGCTCACGAGACTCGCCCGAGAACTCGAGGCGGTTCCGCGCCACACGAGTGCCATTTCGCCATCTCGTTGCCAAACCCTCGTCGAACTCTGCACGAGCGCGCACCCTTGGGATGTGGTGCGGCGGCGAGCACCGTGCGTGAAAGTTCGACGACGGTGACCTGCCAACCTCGCGGGAGGTGTTAGCCCAGCTCACCTTCGCCGCCGCCGACATCGAGGGTTGGCGTGAGCCGCTCAGACAAGATGCGCTCGGTTGGTGCACGTCGCCAGCGATCTGGTTCTGACGATCAATGCTGGTCCGTCGGGCCGGGTTTGAGTCGTAGTCGAACGGCAGCGACGGCATCCCCGCACAACGTTACGCACGGAGATCGCGGATGTGCCTTTCTGGCGCGGTGTACTGAGCTGTGAATGATGTTGTTCGGTGCGTGCGTTCGGCGCTCGCACTGATGACAGCGAGCAGCCGACGGTACTAATCGCGCACTCGCACGCGTTTCCGGCACCCACAAGTTCCTCACCGGCTTGCGCCACGGTCCCGAACCCGGTCGCGTGCTCGCTGTGGTGTTGTTCGCCGACATCGTCGCTTCCACCGAGCGCATCGTCGAAGTTGGTGAGCGCCGCTGGCGCGATCTGCTCGACCGTCACGATGCGATGGTGCGCGACACTTCGAACGCTTTCGCGGCCGTGAGATCAACACCACCGGCGCCGGCTTCCTCGCGACCTTCGACGGACCGGCGCGTGCGATCCAATGCGGCTGCGCGATCCGCGGCGCCGCCCATCGACTCGGCACCGACGTGCGAGTCGGGATCCACACCCGTGAAGTGCAACCGCGCGCGGCGATGACATCGCCGGAATCGCCGTCGCTATCGGAGCACCGTCGCCGCGCTGGCCGGGCCGGGCGAGATCCTGGTCTCCTCGACCGGAAAGGACCTCGTCGCCGGCGCGGGCATCGCCTTTGACGACCGCGACATGCGTCTGCTCAAAGGCGTGCCGACCCGTGGCACCTCTGCGCCGTCGCCGACCGATGGCTCCGGTCGGCGCGAGCTTCGTTACCGGAGGAAGTCGCGCGCAAGGCCGAGCCACAGCTCCGTGGTGAGGCGTAACGAATCGACGTCGATTCGTTCGTCGTTGCCGTGGAAGCGGCTGGCGAACTGCTCGTAAGTGACACCGGCGCTCATCAACCCACAGCCGTACGCGACCGCGCCATGCTCGCGGAAGAAGCGCGCGTCAGTGCCTCCGACGGTCAGGCGGGGAAGAAGTCTGGCGCCGGGATAGGCGACCTGCACGAGACGCTGGAGCGCCTCCCACATCGGCGTGCCGGTCGGCGACTCCGTAGCGAGCGCGTCCTGCAGCGGCGTCACTTCCACCTCGGCAGCGAGGTCACCGAGGGCCGCGTCGAGATGGCGCCGCACGTCGTCGGCGGTCTCACCGGGCAACGTGCGAATGTCGATCTCGAGGTCGACGACGTCGGGAATCACATTGGTCTTGACCCCGCCGTGGGTGACGTTCGGCGAGAACGTGGTATGCGTGCAGGCATGCCAGAGCTTCGCGACACTCGGCTCGTTGTACGCGACGCACGCGTCGAACACGCGCTCGGGGTCGAGCAGCGCGGCGCGCAACTCGTCCGAGACCTCCCGATTCTGCACATACGTTCGCCAGAGGTCGCCGATCTGAGCGCCCGGCCGGTACGCCGCGAGCCGACGAACGACCTCGGCCGCCTTGACCAGCGCGTTATCCGATCCGAACGGCATCGAACCATGAGCCGGCGTGCCCTGAACTCGCAGCCGACGCCAAGCGATGCCCTTCTCCGCAACGGCGACACCGACGGCCGGACCGGTAGGAGTCTGCGTGAGGATCCCGCCCGACTCGGTCAGCACATAGTCGGCACCGACCGCGTCCCACGCATGGTCGGCCAACCACTCGGCGCCGTGGCGACCGCCGGCCTCCTCGTCGGCAACCGCGAGGTAGATGAGCGTCCCGTCGGGTCGGAAGCCCTCATCGGCCAAGTGACGGGTCGCGACCGCCATCGACGCCGTGAGGTTCAGCATGTCGATGGCGCCGCGGCCCCACACCTCACCATCGACGAGCTCGCCGCCGAACGGGTCGCGTGTCCAATGTTGAGGAGTCACCGGCACGACGTCGGTGTGCCCCATCAGGCACACTGTCGGCGCGGCCGAGTCGCGT
>JALYLU010000565.1 GCA_030774075.1 Actinomycetota bacterium
CGACTGCCCAGTCGGAGCCGCCCGACCAGTGTTCCTGCTTCCAGATCGGCGCTGATCGCTTCAACGAATCGATCGCGAATTCCGCGGCCTCGAAAGCGACGCCGCGATGCGGCGCCGACACCACCACGAGGACGGACGCCTCCGAGAGCCGCAGATCGCCGACGCGGTGAACGAGCGCGACGCGCGCGACGTCGGGCCAACGACGTCGTATCTCCGCGGTGATGTCGGTGAGCGCCCGCACTGCCGGACCCTCGTAGGCCTCATAGGACATCGCAACGACACCGGGGCGACCCTCGGCGTGATCGCGCACGACGCCGGTGAAGGTCACGACGGCCCCGGCCGATGGGACCGTCGCCCAACGCGCGACGGCTTCGGCCGGCAAGGGTTCGTCGGTGAGCGCGACCCAGTCGCGCGCCTCGGGGATGGGCCGGAGCACGGCGATGAGTCTACGGAACGACCCTGGTCGCACGCTTGCCCGCGGTCGCGCCCGGCACGGACGTCGGTACACTCGCACGGCGATGGGGCAAGGCGACGGCCGCGACGACGAGCCCCCCGACGAGCACCCCGAGGGATTCGACGAGGACCCCGAGGACGAGCACGCGGGTGCCCGTGGTCCGCTCCCCGACCCACTCGACCGAGTGTGGCTCCACCCGACCGAGCTTTCCATCCTCGGCGGCGGGTTCGAGCCGCCGACCGGCGGCGGCGTCCGTCACCGAACCCTGCCGTGGCTCGCGCCGGTGCTCGCCGGGGCGGCCGGCGCCCTGCTCACCGTGGCCGTCCTCGCCGTCATCGGATCGTTCGATCGATCGTCTTCCGGGGCGGATTCGACCCCTCCGGCCGAGAATGCGACGACCACCCGGACGCCGACCGCGACCGACACGCTCGTGCGGCTGGGCCCGTCGGTGGTCGCGGTGCTGGCGCGCGACGCACAGGGCACGCGCCGCGGCTCCGGTGTGTGTGTGCGCCACGGCGGGCAACTGCTGACCAGCGCGCGCGTCGTCGGGACCGCGAGCACCGTTCAAGTCGTGACCGCGGACGGTCGCCAACACCCAGCCCGCGTCACCGGGCGCGATCTGGTAACCGATCTCGTTCTCCTCGACCTGCAGGACGAGGCGGATGTCCCCGCCGCACAACTCGCCGAACATGCGCCGTCGACGGGCTCGGCCGTTTGGCTGCTGGGCGCATCTACGGCCCGAACGACGGCGCCGTGGATGAGCGCCGGGATGGCGTCGTCGAACGACGCGTTGGTCGTGAGCGATCTCGGTCCGGCTACGGGCGGTCTGCTCGAGACCTTCGCCGCCAGCACCGCGGCCGTGGTGGGTGGTGCCCTCGTCGACGCATCGGGCTCGGTTGCGGGCATCGTCCTCGGTCACGTCAACGGGAGCGCGACCTCCTATGCGGTCCCGATCAACGTCGCGGTCGTGGTCGCGCGTCAGCTCGACGCGACCGGCGTTGCCCAGCACGGGACGTTGGGCGTCCGCGGCGCCGACACGCCTCTCGGACCGATGATCGTCCAGATGACGAACGACGGTCCCGCCGCGCGGGCCGGTGCGCATGTCAGCGATCTCGTCGAATCGATCAACGGTCGCGCGGTCGAGTCGATCCGGGACCTGACTGCGCTCGTGCGAGGCCTCGACCCCGGCCGCTCCGTGGTGATGGCAGTGCGCCGGGGAAAGAAGGCTCTCGAGGTCAGTGTCCAGCTCGGCGCCACGACAGGCTGAGTCTCCGGGAGCGACCGGAACGCGCGAGCATGGGAGTTCACCCCGGCCGACCCGGTCGGGATCGGGAGACGTGTGCGCCCACGGAGCACCGGCGAGGGAGCCGACACAGGTGACGGAAGCAGACGAGCTGGACGATCTCGACCGTGAGCTCCTGAACGCCGTCCAGTGGGACTTCCCCCTCGAGACCCGTCCGTTCGCCGCACTGGCCGACCGCCTCGGCATCGACGAGCCGACTGTGCGGGCCCGGGTCGCGAAGGTGAAAGAGGCGGGAGTGCTACGCCAGCTCTCGGCCATCTTCGACACGCGCGCACTCGGTTACTCGTCCGCGCTGGTCGCCGCCAAGGTCGACCCGGAGCACATCGACGTCGCGGCCGCGGTGATCAGCGAGCACCCGGGCGTCAGTCACAACTACAAGCGCAACCACGTCTACAACCTCTGGTACACGGTCGCGGTTCCGCCCGGCGATTCTCTCGACGAACACATCGACGTGCTGCACCGTGAGTCGGGCTCGCGGGTCACCCGCACCTTGCCGACGATCAAGCTGTACAAGATCGGTGTCAAGCTCGACATGACCGGGAAGACGGCGGCCGACGCGAAGGTGACGGTGCTCGAACACGAGCGTCCCGAGCGCAAGGCCGAGATGCCCGCGCCCGACCTCTCCGACCTCGAACTCGCGACGATTCGGGTCGTGCAGCACGATCTCGCCAACGTGGAGCGACCGTTCGCGGTGTACGCGGATCAGATCGGTGCCGGCGTGAGCGAGAGCGACGTCCTCGCCGTCCTCCGATCACTGAAGGAGCGCAAGCTCATGCGCCGCTTCGCGGCAGTCATGAACCACCGCAGCGCGGGGTTCAAGGCCAACGCGATGGGCGTATGGGCGGTGCCCGACGACCGGCTCGACGAGATCGGGCCCCAGATGGCCGGCTTCGCCGCGGTGTCGCACTGCTACCGGCGCCCCACGTACGACGACTGGCCGTACAGCGTGTTCACGATGGTCCATGGCCGCAGCGCGCGCGACTGCGAAGCGACGATCGAGGCGATCCGCACCGAGACAGGTGTCGACGAGTACTGCCTCTTGTGGTCGGTGAAGGAATACAAAAAGGTGCGGCTGGAGTACTTCACGCCCCAGTGGAACACCTGGTACGCGGAGCACTCGACGCACGCGTAGTTCCGATCGCGCCAGTCCCGGCGAACGTTTCCGGCTTCAGTGCCGGCCGCGCCCCCCGCGCCGACGGGTCAACCACCACGTGCCCACCGCGGCGCCGGCAGTGACGGCTCCCGCGCCCGCGAGCCAGGGCACGAGGCTCCGGTCGGGCGCCCCGGTCGCGAGAAGGAGCGCCTCCTCGTTGGAGTGACGCGGCTTCCAACCCGCGCGCTTGAGGCGGTCGTTCGCAACCACCCAGGGATGCATCAAGTACGGCACGATCGCGGGCGGCGCGTCGCCGAGCCCCGTCGCCCAGCTCACCGCGAGCACGCGTGTCGCGAGCTTGAGCGGAAGAGCAGGCATGCGACCGCTTCGCAGCAGCGCTCCGGCGTCTTCGAACGCGAGCCAACCGTCGGCGGCGACGTTGTAGGCGCCGTCGAGATCGACCGCGGTGCTCAGCTCGAGCGCGGCCGCCGCGTCGTCGACGTGGACAACCTGCACCGGCGGAGTCGCGCCGCGCACGCGCACGGGCGCGCGACCCGTGGCGACCGCCGTGAACAACGAGCGCGCACCGACACCGACGATCGGCGCGATGCGCAGCCGCGTCGCGGTGCGTCCCGGCGCGGCGCTGGCC
>JALYLU010000566.1 GCA_030774075.1 Actinomycetota bacterium
CCACCCGCCTCGGCGACCGGACGCAGGCGCGGTCAGCTCGATCGACGCTCCGGGCGCCAGCGACCGGGTTTCGATGTCCGACGACGCGACGCTTTTGCCATCCACCATGATCGCGACGTATCCCACGCCTCCGCGCGAGGGTGCCGTCCCCTCGTTCGTCACCCTGACCGTGAACAACACCTTGCTCCCGGGTTCAGGCCGCGTTGGCGCCCACCGCAAGTCCGTCATCACAAGGTCCGGGAGCGGGGGCTGCGGCGCTCTCGCCGCCGCGTACAGCAGACGGTTCGGCGAACCGACGGGGTCGATCACGGCGTGGCGCGTCGCGTCGCGTACGATCGCCGCCGTGACCTGTGCCGGCGTCGCCAGTGGCTGCCGTTGCAGATAGCGCGCCACGACGCCCGCCACGTGCGGCGTCGCCATCGATGTGCCGCTCCTGAATGCACTCGCGGTATCGGAGGCGTTGGCCGACGACTCGATGTGGACGCCGGGCGCGAAGAGGTCGACGCACCGGCCGTAGTTCGAGAACGGCCACCGCGTGTCGGCACTGTCCGTCGCGGCGACCGTGATGGCGTCAGGAGCCCCCGCGGGACTGAACGAGCACGCGTCCGTGCTGGCGTTGTTGGCGGCGACCACCACGGGGATCCCCGCGGCGACGGCACGCTGCACCGCCTCGTCCATCGGCGCGTAGGATTCGCCGCCGCCACTGATATTGACCACGGCTCGACCGGGCGTTTTGTGCGTCAGCGCCCAATCCAGTGCGGCGATCATGTCGCTCATCCAGCCAGAACCGAAGCAGTCCCACACCCGGAGTGAGACCAAGTGCACGTTCTTGGCGACGCCGTAGGTCGCCCCACCGATGGTGCCGGCCACATGAGTGCCGTGCCCGTAGCAGTCCGAGGCATCCGGGTCCCGGTCCACGAAGTCGTAGCCGCTCACCGCACGGCCCCGGAACTCGGTGTGAGTAATGCGGATGCCCGTGTCCATCACGAAGACGGTCACGCCCGTGCCGTCGGTGTCGTAGGAGTACCTCGCGTTGCCAGCGGTCGGGCGCTGGTCGATGCGGTCGAGGCCCCACGGCGGGTCGATCTGCGTGGTGCCGCTGGCGCGCGTGCGGGCATCAGGGGTGACGGCCCTGACGCGTGGATTTCTTCTCAGCTCCTCAGCAGTCTCCGCCGACATTCTGGCCGCGAATCCAGTGAATACCTCAGAATAGACATGTGTTACCTCGTGACTCGCGGCGACGCGACCGTACAAAAGCCTGCTCGCACTAGCTGAATCACTCGTCTGTACGATGTACCGATTCTGATTCGGCGGCGGTGCTCCTGGACCCTCATAGGACTCAGAGATCTCCATCGACGACGCAGTTGCGCGAGACACCGCACCGGCGCCCTGCGCGGTGAGCGTGCACAAAACGACGATGGCCAGCACCGACGTCTTGCGGCTCATGGACCAGACCCCCTCCGAAGCACACGAGCGACGACGGCGGGAAAGACCGTGAGCGACGCCGACGACATAGGGGCGAGAACCGATGTCGCCGCCCGGGACCCGGGCGGCGACATGGGCAGTTCGTCCGGGGAGCTACTAGAAGAGCCCGAGGCAGACGGCAAAGGCCCTGATCGACTCTGTAGCCCCGCCCCTGTTCGTGCCTCGGATGAACCAAGTGGCGCCAGAAGCGTACGAGTCGGTTAAGAAGATGGAGAACGCCGACGTCTGCCCACCCCCGCCGGTCAAGGTCCTCCCTGCTCCGCAGCTCACCGATGCCAACCCGTTCGCGCCCGGTGCGACGGAGACGAACGCACCAAAAACCTGGGATGCGGTTCCCGCGGGCACGGGCTTGGCTGTCTGACCGCTTGCAGAGGTCAGGGGGCCGGCCGCCAGCGCCCCTGCCACCAACAACGACGCGCCAACGGACGCGATAATCTTGCGCCGATTTTTCATATTTGTTCCCTCCGTACGGAGCGCAGCTCCCGAGAATTCCTGGGTTACAGCGAAAGTACCCCGTCGCCGTCGGCTCTACATCCGTAGAACTACGCATGCTGCGTCGGCGAGCCGCGGTTGCGGACGCGGGACCCCCTGGCGAACTCCAACGGCGCATGCAAGCATCTGCACGCGTCGACGCGGTGGGGAGCCTCAATGTGTGCGAGCCGGGCTGAGGGCAGACGGCTGCAATTCGGCGGCTTGGCGTCACTTCGATGCTGTCGGCCGTTTGCGCCGCTGTTTCCATCGCCATGAGAACCAGCGATCAGACGTTTGCGCGCGCGCCGAGGTCTTCGAACGATTACGACGGCCTCTGCCAAGAATGCGGCCGACGGCGCGAAGCCCGCACCGGAACCCAGGACGGCCAGTTCGTCATCGGGGCCCTCACATCGAGAGAGCTCGAGGTCGCCCTCTTCGCGACGGATGGCGCGACCAGCGTCGAGATCGCCTCGCGGCTGGGGATCAGTCGGCGAACCGTCGAGACCCATCTCCAGCGCGTGTACGACAAGCTGGGCGTCCATACCCGCACACACCTTTCGCTCCTCGTTCGCGCCGTCCTCTCGCGGAACGCAAGGCTGGCGACGACAGAAGGGCGGGATGCCTGATCGCACCAGGCGGGTTGGGGATCGGCGGACCGCGCGGCCTACGGGGGTTCAACCGAGACGTCGCGGCTGGAAGCGACTTTGTGGCCCGCGCACCGGCCCGTAACTGCGTGCACCTAACGGCGCGTATCGGCACGCCCGAACGGCGCGCTCCGCATCAGCCCGGCTGTTGACCATAGGGATGATTACGCCGCGCGCACCCGCGTCAAGCGACTCGCCGATGATCCCGGGCTCGTTCCAGGGGACGCGGACAAGCGGCGTTACGTCGGTCGACGATACCGCCTGCAACATCGTGACCATCTGCGCGTAGTCGATCACCCCGTGCTGCATGTCGACGCAGACCCAGTCGAATTTTGCGTGCGCGACGATCTCGGCGCAGAAC
This sequence comes from Actinomycetota bacterium, assembly GCA_030774075.1. Lineage (GTDB taxonomy): Bacteria > Actinomycetota > Acidimicrobiia > IMCC26256 > PALSA-610 > PALSA-610. The sequence goes on from JALYLU010000566.1 coordinate 2,962, forward strand.
GCGCTCGGGATCATCAACCACGCGCCCAGGGCCGGACGGCCCGCGGCCCAAGCCTCACGTACTCCGTTCGGTCGCATCAGAGGTCCTCGCAGGAGTGTTCGTCGCGGCGATCGTAACCGTGCTCCGCAGTCGGTCCACAGACGTTCATCGTGTCGACGAAGATGGTGCGCGGTGACTCTCTTTGACGAACACGGTGGGGGTGCGAACGGGTGATCGAGGCGTCGGTTCCGGTGCGGCGAGTCGTGATTTTGCGGTGAGCTTGTGCATCTCGGCGTTCAGTTTGGTGAACGCGTTCCGTAGCGGGGTGGATGTGGTGGTGGGGTCGTTGAGCTGGGCGAGGCCGGTGCGCACGAGGCGGTTGTAGGCGCGGGTGAAGAACACCGCGGTGCGTAAGCCGAGGTCGGTGACGCGGTAGGGAGACGGAACACGACGATCGCGGCGAGCAGTGCGTGAACGCGCGGGTCGCCGAAACGCAGGGCGGGAACGCGTTGACCGTCGAGGGATGCGGGACGTGCGATGTTGTTGAACGTGGCTTCG
>JALYLU010000567.1 GCA_030774075.1 Actinomycetota bacterium
CGCTGTCGTCTCTATACCTATGGGTCGACTCCACGCTCCGCTCCCCTCCGGTCGCTTCGCTGTCGTCTCTATACCTATGGGTCGACTCCACGCTCCGCTCCCCTCCGGTCGCTTCGCTGTCGTCTCACTCCGTGACGGGGGTGAAGCGGGTCCCGATCACGGTTCGTTCCTCGTTCAGGCCGATGACCTCGAGGCGGTCGACCCCCGGGAGGGCGTCGGCGTTCTCTTCCAATCGGATGCGCGCGCCGCGCGGCCACACGAGATCGGCCGACGTCGGCGTCTCGTGCTCGACGTCGCCCTGCAGGATGCCGGCAAAGAAGCCGAGCGCGGAGGGCAGCGATGGCGTTCGCAGCACGACGCGCCGCAAGGTTCCGTGCCCGGTCGCGGGCGGCGGTTCCGTCCACCAGCGCGGGTGCATGTCGGCGCCGTGCGCGGCGACGTAGCTGAGGAGCTCGGCACGCGTCTCGGGATGGCCATGTGACTCCGCGAGCTGCACGACGGTGCCGTGTGCTTCGCGCGGCATCAAGAATGCCTCTTTCCATTCGGGATCCGACACGTCGATGTTCACCGGATGGAAGCCCGCGCCGCGTACTCGTGCGAGCGAGTCGGCGAGGTCGGGGATCTTGAACGTCAGGTGATGGGGTCCGGCGCCGTGCCGGGCGACGAAACGCGCGAGGAAGTCGTTCTGCTCGACGGCCCACGGCTCGAGCAACTCGACCGGCATGCCGTCGCCCTCGCGAGAGCCGAGCCACACCTGCATCGGACGAAACCCGATCGCCTGCCCGCCGAAGAGGATCGTCCCGCCGAGATCGCCGATGAGGAAACGCAGCGCCGTCGAGGTGTCGTGCGCCGCGAGCGCGACGTGGTCGAGGTCGTATCGGTCGGTCACGAGCCGGGCAGGCTAGGCGACCCGGTCGGCGGGCCACTCCCTCCCTCCGCTCGCGGACGATGCCCGACCGGCGCGCGTCAGACGGTTCGCGGCGACCCACCCGATGCCGAGGATCACGACACCGGCGACTGCATCGAGGATGTAGTGATTCGCGGTGATGACGATCACTACCAATGTGATCAGCGGGTAGCACCACGCCAAGGTTGCGGCGGTGCGGTTCTTCAGCCGCGGCCCGAGCGCCAGTGCGCACCATATAGCCCATGCGATGTGGACGCTCGGCATGGCCGCGTACTGATTCGACACGTTCTGCATGCCGCCGGAGTTGAACGACCAGAACGCCGGATCCTTCAGCAGCGTGTCGACGAAGCCTGGGAACATCCGCGGGGGTGCAAGCGGATACAGCGTGAAGCCGATCAGCGCGATGGCGGTGGTGATGGCAAGCGTGTTGCGAAAGCGCGGATAGTCGTCGGCGTACCTCCGGTAGAGGAAGATACCCGCGAAGATCGTGACGATGAAGTGGAACGAGCCGTAGAAGTAGTTGCCGAAGAGGATGAGTGGGCGAAAGTGCAGGGCCCACTGCTGGATCGTCTCCTCGTGGTAGATGCCGAGATGACGCTCGAGCGAGATGATCTGGCGCGCGTGGTCGAACGCGTGCGGCGGAGCTTGGGCGCCGCCGTGAATATTGCGGACCGTCGAGTACGCGACGTAGAAGACCAGAATCGCGAGAAGCTCCGCCCACCAATAAAGGACGTGCCCGTCGGAGAGAACGCGCCCGCCTGCGAGCCTTGACCGGCCTTGCACGCGGGTGCTCACACGTGTTCCGTCGCGGTGGTGTCGGAGCGCGGTCGATTACCGACGGCGAAGGCCGGCGCTCCGAGCATGCTGACGACGATCATGCATCCCCACCACAACAGACCGGCTGCGAGTCCCTGCGCGTTGCTGACGTGAAACGAGTGCAGGAAGAGTACCAACGCGCCTTCGCGCACTCCGAGCCCGCTGAAGGTGATCGGCAGTACTTGGAGCATCAACACGGCCGGCGCGAATGCGATCACGGCCGCGATCGGAACGGGGAGATCGAGGGCGCGGAAGATCAGCCCGAACATCACTACTTGCGAAGTCTGGTAGATGAGCGAGGTACCGAGCACCGGCACGATCTGGCGCGGGTCGCGGCGCAGGCGCTCTACACCGAGGTGCACCTCGCCGATGAATCGCGCCCAGCTCTCCTTTCCCGCGTACCGACCGGCGAGGCGCGCGTGACCGGCGACGAACAAGATGAGTGTCAGCACCACGAGTGTCGACATCGCGACCAGCAACGCGATCCACGCGTTCGCGTGATGGATCAATGACGGGCGGATGGCGAAACCCGCGAACACGAGGAGGGGCAGCGCGACGAAACCGGTGAGCCGCTCGAGCACCACCGAGGCGAATGACACCTTGGAGGAGCCGACCGTGTTCGAGGCCCGGGCGATGCGGACGACGTCGCCGCCGATGGTCGAGGGCAGCACGTTGCCGACGAGGAGCCCGACGACGTAGTGGGAAAAGAGGACGGGCCCGCGCACCCGCACGTCGAACAACAGCAACACCCGCTGCCAGCGCCAGGCCGAGAGGACGACACCTACCAGGGCGGTGAGCACGGCGGCGACGAGCAGGGTGATCGTGAGCGCATGGTGCTGGTCGGGGATGGCGTCGTCGACGTTCGAGGCCTTGGAGACGACGAGCGCGAGGAGCGCCCCACTCACCACGATCCGCAGCGCGAGCTTCCACATCGATCCGGGGCGGCGAACGACCGGGGCAGCCTCCGTCATCGCACCCGATCCTAGGAGACGACAGCGCAACGACCGGGAGACGACAGCGCAGCGACCGGAGGGAGTGGAGCGTGGAGTCGACCCATGAGGGAAGGAGACGACAGCGCAGCGACCGGAGGGAGTGGAGCGTGGAGTCGACCCATGAGGAAGGAGACGACAGCGCAACGACTGGGCGTGATCGGTGGCGCGTCGACCCGCGTCCCGGGTGGCGCGATCAGGCGCTTTCGGGCGACCATGGGGCATGAGGATCACGACGAGCGACGGGGTGGGCCTGGCGGTCGAGGTGGCGGGCGACGGCCCGGGTTTCGTCCTCGTGCACGGTCTCGGTGGGGCCAAGGAGGACTTCGCCGACCACATACCGGCGCTGGCGCGCGATTTCACCGTCGTCATCTTCGATCATCGCGGTCACGGCGCGAGCGACAAGCCCCGAGATCCCGCCGCGTATTCGATCGACCGGCTGGCGACCGACATCTTGGAGGTTGCCGACGCGGTCGGGCTCGAACGGTTCCGATTGCTCGGTCACTCGATGGGCGGGATGGTCGCCCGCCAGATCCCGTTGCGCACGCCGGAACGGGTCGAGGCGCTCGTGATGATGGACACTTCCGCGGGCCCGATCCCCGGCTTCGATCCCATACTCATGGACGCCGCGGCCGAAATCGCGTTCACCCGTGGCAAGTGCGCGCTGAAGGAGCTGCTCGATCTGGCGCAGGTCTTGGAGACGCCCGCGTATCAGCGCGCGCTCGCCGATCGTCCGGGCTATCGCGCGTTCCAGGATCGCAAGTGGGCCGACCTTTCGGAAGTCA
>JALYLU010000568.1 GCA_030774075.1 Actinomycetota bacterium
ATGGCGATCCTCCGCAACCCGATCGACCGAGCACATTCGGCAATGCTGCACTACATCGCGCGCAACGTGCTCGCGCCAGATTCCGATCTCGTGGATATCGTTCGCCGGACGCCCGTCGACCGCGACCCTCTCGGACTGATCTCGGGCGGGTGGTACGCAGAGAGCCTGGAGCCCTTCCGGCAACGGTTCGGTGACCAGCTGCTCGTCGTACTGCACGACGACGTTGGCGACGATGCTCGCGGTGTCTACGACCGCGCGTTACGGCACATCGGCGCGCGACCCGACTGGGCTCCGCCCGACCTCGAGCAAGTTCGCTTCAGCTACCGAGACCGGCCCAGTACCGACGCGAACGGGACGAGACGGCTGACCGTCGCGCAACGACGGGAGCTCCATCCGTACTTCGCGGACGATATCTCGAGGCTCGCGGAGATGCTCGACCGCGATCTCTCCATCTGGGATCCGGACCGCTCCTGATGGTGTGACGCTCGTTCTTCGGCGTAACCCCTTGCCACAGTGCCACTTGGTCCGATTACGCTGGGACGGCCGTGGGAGTCTTCGTCGTAGGGATGCATCGCTCGGGAACCTCGGCGGTCGCCGCGGCCCTGGAGGCACTGGGTCTCGACGTCGGGGCGGCCGAGCGCCAGATGGCGGCGGACGCGGCAAATCCGGCGGGCTACTACGAGCTGCAGGAGACCAGTGATCTCAACGACGAGATCCTGGCCTTGTTCGGCGGTGCGTGGGATGGCCTCCCGCAGCTGGCAGCGGGGTGGGAGCTGGAGCCGGAGATGACGCCGTACTACCGGCGCGCGGCCTCGATCGTCGGGAAGCGCCTCACCAAGAACCGCTGGCTGATCAAGGATCCGCGGATCGCGCCGCTCCTGCCGCTCTGGCGTCGAGCGGTGCTGGATCGGTGCGCGGCGATCCTGATCGTGCGCGATCCCATGGAGGTCGCGTGGTCGCTCGCGCTCCGCAACGGCATGCCGATCCTGACCGGGCTCGCCTTGTGGTCCGATTACAACCGCCGCGCGCTGGTCGGGTTGAGCGGATTGCCGGTGCACGTCTGCAGCTACGACGAGCTGGTCTCGGCACCTCTCGCGTCGATGACGTCGATCCGGGCGAGCCTCGAGTCGTGGAACGAGCTGTCCGCCGATGCACAGGTCGAACTGGCGGCCGCGCGAATCCAACCCGAGCTGCGCCGCAACACTTGGCCGCGGGACAATGCTGATGCACTCGAGGTGCCGTCCGAGATCGAACGGCTCGCGAAGTTCTTCGCCGACCTGGCGGGCGCGCACGGCGTGTTCGAGCCCGGTCATCCACCGCCCTCGCCGTGGGAAGAGGCGCTGCTCGTGGAGCGGCGCACCGGGCTCGTGCGCCTGCGCGCGGCGACGACCGAGGTCGAGGTCGCGATCCGGCAGCGCGATGAGCGCGATGAGGAGGTCAAGTTCGCGATCCAACAGCGCGATGAGAATGCCCTCGAGCGCGAGGCGCTCGGACAACAACTACACGCGCGGAACCTGGAGTTCGACGCGCTGTGCGAGACCGCCCGATCCGAGAAGGCGCATGTCGGCGACGAGAAAGATCGTCTCGGCCGCGACCTCGAGGCTGTTCGAGCGCGCCTCGCTGAGGTCGAGGCAGATCTCGCGGAGGTCCAAACGCGACGACGCAACGCCGAGAAGGCGCTCCGGATGACGACGCGACGCCTCGAAGCGCGCGAGCGCAGTTTCCCGGTCCGCGTCGCGCGCGCCATCAAACGCGTGCGCGGCCGGTAGAGCCGTGTCGATCCGCATTCCCGACACGGACACACCCTCGCCTCCAGTTCCCCGATTCGTGATCATTGGCGCGCAGAAGAGCGCGACCCGTTGGTTGCGCAAGAACCTGGGTGAGCACCCCGACATCTTCACGCCGCGTTCCGAGGTGCACTTTTGGAACCGGGAAAAACGCGTGACGAAACTCGGGCTCGACTGGTACCGCGACCAGTTCAACGGCTGGAACGGTGAGCCGATCGTTGGTGAAGCGACGCCCGGTTACATGATCTGGCGGCATCAACCCGAGCGCGTCGCCGCTCGCATGAAGGAGCTGTGTCCCGACGCCCGCCTCATCGCGCTTTTGCGCAACCCCATCGATCGCGCGAACTCGGCGATGGTGCACCATATTCGGCGAGGACGGTTGCCGGCCGACTCGCGCCTCGTCGAGGTGGTGAGGGAGCGAACACCGCCCGAGAAGGATCGGCTGTGCCTGGTGACGGGCGGCTGGTACGCGGCGAGTCTCCAGCCGTTCCTCGATGCGTTCGGCGACGGCCTGCTGGTTCTCTGGCAGGACGACATCGGCGCGGATCCGGTCGGCGTCTACGACGCAGCGCTGCATCACATCGGCGCGTCGCCCGACTTCCAGCCGTCGGACCTCTCGAAGGTGATATTCAGTAATCGCAGGGGCAAGGCGGGTCGTCTCTACGAGCTGACGCACGCCGATCGCGTCGACATGTGGGAGTACTTTCGAGACGACGTCGCGCGTCTCGAGCACCTCCTCGACGTGGATCTCTCGCGTTGGGAACCTCGTGAGGAAGACTCGAGCCGTGGGCCGGCGAAGTCGATCGCCGACGCGCGATCGAGATGGTGGGGTCGCCGTCGAGCGCCGACCTAGCTCTCGGCGTTCCCCGTTGGTCCCCGCGGCGGTGCGTCGAGTCCGTGGCGCGCCAAGGCGTCGAGGAATTCCCGCGCCCGGCGGTCGAACGTGTGGTGCGCGAGCACGATGTCCATTCCGTGGCGCGCTCGGGTGCGGGCCCCGCCGGGATCGGCGAGGGCCTCGTCGACGAGCTCCCGCAGCTGAGCGGCATCGCGGAAGGTCGGGACCGCCCCATCGAACAGCTCCGCGACCTCCGGCACGTCGTCGGAGATCACCGGCGCGCCGCATGCCAGCGCGTCGAAGATCCGGTTGGAGACGAATCCCCAATCGCGCATCGAGTCCCAGTGGTCGTTCAGCACGACGCCGGCCGAGGAGTAGACGCGGGCGAGATCCTCGTTGTCGATGTAGTCGCGCACGATCAGGGCGGGATCGACGAACTGCTCCCACCCGCTTCCGTAGATCGCAGGCCGAAGTCCGCTCGCGATCGCGTCGGCGACCGCGGTGCGGTACTCGTCGCGGCTCTTCGCGACGACGGTGACGTCGTGTCGGTAATGCGGCTCCGACGGAACCGGACGGAACCGCCCCGGGTCCGTCGCCTGCAGCAGTGGTTCAACCGGCGTTCGCGTACGCGTGCGCAACTCGGCGGCGAAACGGGTCGACGCGACGAGGACGAGGTCGGCCGCGTCGAGCTCGGCGACTTCTATCGCCTCGGGATGACTGATGATCCACAGGACGTGATGCTGCCCGCGGGTTCGGCGAACCGGCGCGAGCCCTCTCACGACGCAATGCACGTCGCAGGACCGACCGGCCGCATCGTTCGCGGCGACGGTGGTCTGGAGGCGCACGACGTGACCGGTGCGCTGGAGCGCGTCG
>JALYLU010000569.1:0-1210 GCA_030774075.1 Actinomycetota bacterium
GCATGAACACCGCGACCTCCTTGCCGAGCAGCTCGGAAGCTTCGGCCGACGCGACCTGACACGTTTGACTTCGGTCTCTGTGCCCCGTTGAATCCTTGAATGCCACGGGAGCCGGTCTCCGTTGTGGCCGCTCACCGCGCAGTGCCGGGACGGCGCCTCGCCGACGCCGTCGGCCGCCATCCGGGTGCCGCCGTCGCTGTCTCGATCGTGATCGTGACGGTCTCCCTGGGGCTCGCGAAGGGATGGCAGGAGCTCGCGCAGACGACGATCAACGGCATCGTCGCCGGAAACTATTTCGCCCTCGGCGCGGTTGGCCTGACCCTCATCTTCGGCGTACTTCGCCTGGTCAATTTCGCGCACGGCGAGTTCTTGACGTTCGGCGCTTACATGCTGATCCTCGGAAGATCACTCGGCATGCCGCTCGTCCTCGCGGCGGTGTTCGGCGTCCTCCTCACCGCTGCTCTCGGGCTGGCCCTCGAGGTGGGACTCTGGCGGCCTGTACGGCGCAAGCGCGTGGGGGAACTTCAGCTGCTCCTACTCGCCCTCGGGCTTGCGTTCTTCATGCGCAACGCGATTGGCTTCGTCGCCGGGCCTGAGGATCGCTCGACCGGGGCGGACGTGACCGTCGGTGTCCACTTCGGTTCGCTCCTGATCGGGCGCGTCGCTCTAATTGTCACGGTGACGGGGATCGTCGCGATCGCTCTCACCGGCAGCGCCTTGCGCTTCACGTCGCTCGGCAGACAGGCCCGCGCTCTCGCCGACAACATCCAGCTCGCCGAGACGACCGGGATCGATACCGACCGCGTGGTGCTTGTCACGTGGGCGGTGAGCGGCGGGCTGGCGGGACTCGCAGGCATCGTTTATGCGCTTCCCGCCGGTACCGCCAACCCGAACATTGGCTTCTCGCTGATTCTCAGCGTGTTCGCAGCGGTCGTCGTCGGCGGGGTAGGCAACGCGTACGGTGCTCTCGCCGGCGGGATGTTGATCGGGCTTGTGCAAGAGTGGTCGACGCTAGTGCTCGCCCCGCAACTCAAGGTCGCGGTCGGGTTCGCCGCTCTCATCCTCGCCCTCCTCGTGCGACCGAACGGACTGTTCGGGCGCGTCCGACCGAGCGACAGATGACGACGGCTCAAGTCATTGCGGTCTCGTACTCGTTCCTGACCAACCAGGCCTTCTGGATCAACGTGGGCGTCCTCGCGACGACATACGG
>JALYLU010000569.1:1220-3490 GCA_030774075.1 Actinomycetota bacterium
CGGTAGCACCGGGATCGTCAATTTCGGTCAGGCGGGCTTCATGGCGGTCGGCTCGTACGCGATGGGCATTCTCGTGGTGAAGTCCGGCGTCTCCTTCTGGATGGCGCTCGCACTCGGCATCCCGGTCGCCATGGCGGCATCCCTTGTCGTCGGGCTCTGCTCGCTTCGCCTCCGCTCGGACTATTTCGCCATCGCGACGCTCGCGTTTTCCGAGATCGTTCGGTACACCGCCGACAACTGGGGCAGCCTGACCGGCGGCAATCTCGGACTTTTCGGCTACACGAACGAGTGGACGACCGCGTCGGCGCGCATCGATGCCTGGCTTGGGCACATCGGCATCGGGCAGACGTTCTTGTTGCCTCTCCTCCTGGTCAACGTGGCCGTCTTCGCCGTCCTTTCGGTCTTCGTCGCGTTCCTCGTCCGTTCGCCGTGGGGTCGCGTCCTGAACGCGATCAGGGAGGATGAGGACGCCGCGCGCGCTCTCGGCAAGAACACGTTCGCTTTCAAGTTGCAGTCGCTGGCGATCGCAGCTGGACTCGCGGCGATCGCCGGTTACATGCTGGCGATCAACATTTCGATCTTGTCGCCGCAGTCGTTCGACCCCGCGTTGACCGCGTACGGCTACGTGATTGTGATCCTCGGCGGTCTTGGGAGCTACGCCGGCGTGGCGGTCGGGTCGTTCCTCCTCATCCTGTTGCTCGAAGCCACCCGTTATCTCGAACTGCCGCTCTCCGACTCACGTATTGCGGCGCTGCGATTCATGATCCTGGGACTCGTGCTCATGGCACTGGTCATCTTCCGGCCGCAGGGGCTGTTCGGCAAGCGCGAGGAGCTCAACCTTCGTGCCCGCTGAGATGCCGGTCGTGGCCGGCCCGTTGCTCTCGGTACAGAGTGTCTCGAAGCGATTCGGAGGCGTCACCGCAGTCGATGCGGCAAGCTTCGAGGTCGCGCGCGGCTCGCTCACGGCTCTCATCGGGCCGAACGGTGCGGGCAAATCGACGCTCTTCAACGTCATCACTGGGTTCGAGCGCGGCGAGGGCGGCGAGGTGCTGCTCGAGGGACGCTCTGTCTTCGGGCTGAGTCCACACCGGATCGCCCGTTACGGGATGGTGAGGACGTTCCAATTGACGAAGGCGCTGTCGGTCATGTCGGTCCTCGACAACGTCCTACTCGCGAACCCGAACAATCCGGGCGAGCGGCTCGCGTTGGCCGCGCTTCGGCCGCTGTGGCATGGCCCGGAGCGCTCGGCGCGGGACCGGGCGCGCGACTTGCTCGACGTGTTCGACCTCACGGAGAAGGCGGACGACTACGCCGGGACTCTCTCGGGTGGACAACGAAAGCTGCTCGAACTCGCCCGTGCGCTCATGCTGGAGCCGGCGATCCTCCTACTCGACGAACCTCTGGCAGGTGTCAATCGAACGCTCGGTCTACAGATCCTGGAGCACATCGAGCGTGTACGAGCAGAGCGTGGACTCACCATCCTGCTCGTCGAGCACGACATGGACGTGGTCATGCGGCACTCCGACCGAATCGTCGTCATGGCGGAGGGCAGGGTCGTGATGGAGGGTGATCCGGCGCATGTCAGAAGCGATCAACGCGTGATCGACGCCTACCTCGGTTCAGCCCGAAGCGAGGAACCTCGCGGCCGTGCCTGAGAAGTCGCCGGCGATCCTGACGATCGAGGAGATCGTCGCCGGCTACATCCCCGGCGTGCCGATCCTCGACGGCGTGCAACTGACGCTTGAAGACGGCGAGATGGTGACGATCGTCGGTCCGAACGGCGCCGGGAAGTCGACCCTGATCAGAGCGGTGATCGGGCTCCTCAAACCGTGGTCCGGCCGCGTCCTCCTGCGAGGAGACGACGTGACGGGGCGCAGACCGCACGCGATCGTGGCACGCGGGGTCGGATACGTCGCGCAGAGGGACAATGTCTTCGCGACCATGGCGGTCGAGGAGAACCTCGAACTTGGAGCGCTGACTCTCCGCGAGGGTCGAGGGAAGGACCGCATCGCGGCGATGTACGAGTTGTTTCCCCGCCTGCAAGCGCGGCGCAAGCAGCCGGCGGGCACGCTCTCCGGAGGAGAACGCCAGATGCTGGCCCTCGCGCGCGCGCTGATGGCCAATCCGAGCGTCCTTCTGCTGGACGAGCCGACCGCGGGCCTGTCACCGCTCGCGATCGATCTGATCTTCGAGAAGATCGAGGAGATCAACAACTCTGGAGTCGCCGTGTTGATGGTTGAGCAAAACGCGCGCAGGGCACTGGCCATGTC
>JALYLU010000570.1 GCA_030774075.1 Actinomycetota bacterium
CGCCGTCGACAGCGACGCGACCGTCGATGCGGCGGCGGCGAATGGCATCCGCGCAGTGCTCGTCGACGTGAACGTCTTCCTTCCGCGCTGCGGATGCCCGCCCGACGACGCGCCCCGCCTCGCGGAACGCGCACGCGCCGCGGGACTCGAGGTCCGCGGGGTCATGGGGTACGAAGGCCACGCGGTCCTCATCCCCGATCGGGCCGAACGCGCGGCCAAGACCGCGCAGGCGATGGAGCGGCTGGCGAGGGTGGCGGAGGAGGTCGACGGCGACATCGTGTCGGCGGGCGGGACGGGCACCTACGACCTCAACACCGCGGCGACTGAGATCCAGGCCGGCTCGTACGCGCTCATGGACGGCGACTACGGCAAGCTCGGTCTTCCGTTCACTCGCGCACTCTCGATCACCGCGACGGTCGTCCATGTGAACGACCGCTGGTCGGTGGCCGACTGCGGACTGAAGGCGCTTGGCATGGATCACGGCAATCCGACAATCGACGACGCCGACGTGTTGTTCTGCTCCGACGAGCACCTCACCTTCACTCCGCACCGCCCGGCGCGGGTCGGCGATCGGATACTGGTCTGGCCCGCGCACATCGATCCGACGGTCGCGTACCACGACCGCATGTACCTCGCCGATGGCCCCGGCGTCGGCGCACAGGTGGTCGACACGTGGCCCGTCGACCTGCGGGGATGGGACGTGTAGGACTTGCAGGAGGCCCGAATCGTGGTGTCGGTGTTGCACGGCATTCACTTCGAGAATCGACCCGCCGGGCTCGAAGACACATCGAGGTCGGCACACGCGACCGCGTGAACTTCGTGCTGGCGGACCGTGGTTTGACCACGGCAGAAGGATCAGTGACCGAAGCCGGGCCGTTTGTCCTCACGTTTGGACTGCTTGTCGGCGCGCTTCTCCTTCAACGACTTGCTTGGCTTCTTGACGTTCTGCTTCTTCGGGGATTTATCTCCCATGGCAAGGGTTCACTTCCGTGCCTCGGTCGTGGTGTCCGCACGAGCCTCGCCAGATGCGGCGCGCAATGCTCGTACCATCCGCTCGTGGTTCTCGACACCGAACGTCGTTGTGTCACGATGGGCGTGGCGGGTCGGCACATGCCAGCCGCGGAGGCGCGCACGTAGCGTTCGACTGTGCGCGGGGTCGTGGAAGATCACGCGGCGAGCTTATCTGGCTGGTCCGCGAACTGTCATGGGAACTGGGACGGTGGCGCGACGCGTTGCTTCGGCGTGCCGAGTGCGTGCCGGAGGTGTTCCACCCCGTTGAGAGGAACCTCGGCTGCACGTCGACGAACCCGGCTGGGTCGTGAACGCAATGATCCGGCGACTCGTACACGCAAGGTCGCGGACGAGCGTTCCTGGTGCTGATGGCTGCAGCGCCTGACGTACCGGGGCGCACCAGACACGCGCTGCTGCGGCGGTCCCAGTCCAACGACTGCGCTTCCTCAAGCGTCGTTTCCAGCGCAGGGTTTGATCCCGACCTCGCTCTTCTGAGCCGCGCCATCGACGATCGCTCAGGAACTCGATCCGGTTCCAGTCCGACATGAACCGGTACTGGACAGCGCGTGGCTCTGGGCCGCCGGGATCCACGGATCGTCTTGTCCGACTGGTGAGCTGTCCCGACCGGTTGGGTCGCTGGCACTTGTTGCCGCGGCGTGCACGTTCACCGGTCTGCTCTCCTACATGGTCGTCGTGGCGCGTCTCGGAGACGGCTCGCCGCCTCGGCCCATGCCTCACGCAGATCGAAGTCGTCCACGAAGAATGTGATACTGCTGACGGTGACGCGGGACCGGTAAGGACCGATCGTGACTTGGTGGCGATCGGAGCGAACGAAGCGCGTAAGCGCTGCTTCACTGGTCCACAACGACACCGTCCATGACGTTCTGCGTACCAGATCGACGGCGACTTGGACGCCGATTCCACCCTCGTGCTCGTCCCAATGACGCAGCAGCCGCGACCCGCCGCGCAGGATGCCGGGGAGATCGCGATAGCGGTGCACGACGGTGCGTGTCGCGCTGACGAGCCCGCCCTCAGTGCCGGTTGCGGAACCCGATCGCCAGCGGCTTCGAATCGCAATCATGCCGAGGAGTCGGTCATCACGATGGTTAGACCAGAACAGCCCGGTCGGCGTTGAGCGGAGCCCGCTCCCGATGGCGTCCGTCGCACCGATGTTCTCTGTCCTTCGAGTCGTCACTCTCGGTCCCCCCACTGTCGAACTGACATGCCTGCAGAGCCGCGGTCATTGCACCAGAAGGGAGATGTGCCCAGCGTCGCCAACATCGGGTTCGCCGCGACGCGCCATCGAGATGCTCAGTACGAGGAGCCACGCGAATCCGGGGATGCCACCGAGCACGTCGATGCCGCCACCGAACTGACCGATGCCGTGGTCGACAAGGAACGGCGGAAATGAACTCGCGACGAGGATCGCGGCCGCGAGGACGCCGCTGACGATCATGCGGTGGGAGAGGAACAGGTGGCGTCCCGACGACGCGCATGTCGCCAGGATCAGCACCGCGAAGCCGTACTTGCTGGCCTCGATGACCATGTTGCCGGTGTCGACGGTCGCCCGGACGAGCGCGGGGTCGCCCATGTTGGCGGCCTTGAAGGCGGCGCCGCTGAACACCAGCATCCCGATGAACATCAGCGCGATACCCATGAGGCCGCCGAGCACCGCCACCAAGGAGAGCGATGGGCCGCCTTCGTCGTTGCGTCGGATGGCGTCGCCGAGGATCCCGAAGAACCACAGCAGGGCCATCAGGGCGAGTCCGGCGACGAGCGTGCCTTTGACGAGGGCGTCGCGGTGGTCAACGAGATTCGCGGTGAGCGCTAACGCGGAGTCGTCGGCCTTTGGGGGCGGACCCGGCAAGAACAGGGCCGAGAAGAGCAGGGCGAATCCGACCGCCCCGCTCAAGCTGTGCCAGCGGCGCTGTTCCATGGTCATCCCCTTTATAGACTAGAGCGTCTATTATGACGGGCGATGTCCAAGCGTGCAACCCGACGAAGTCCGGGACGGCCACCGCGCGCCGCGCGCGAGACGGGATCGTCCCGGGCCGAGTTGGTCGAGGCCGCGGCGGTCGTCTTCGCCGCACGCGGCTATCAGGCGGCGTCCGTGGAAGAGGTGATTCGCCGCGCCCGGCTGTCGAAGGGCACCTTCTATTTCAACTTCGCGTCTAAGGAAGATCTCTTCCTCGCCGTCATCAAGGAGCGTCTGGACGACCCTGCGCACGAGCTGATGCAGATCACCGCCAGCGCTCCGGGCAACTCACCGACGTCCGGTGCCGTGAGCGCGGGATTGGCGGAGCTGTTTCGCAGCGAACGCGACACGCTCATGCTGCTCCAGGAGTATTGGGCGCACGCGGCGCGAGATGACCAACTCGCGGCGCGCTACCGAACACGGCAGGCATGGCTGCGGGACGCGCTCGCCCACGCGCTCGAGCAGCGCCATCAGCACACGGGCGTTGCGCTGTCGTTCGATC
>JALYLU010000571.1 GCA_030774075.1 Actinomycetota bacterium
GCGCAGAGCGCAGCGCGGCGATGCTGAACCGCGCGTCGCCGCTCAGCGCTCGGGAGCAGGAGGTCGCTGCGCTGGTCGCGCAAGGGCTGAGCAACCGTCAGATCGCCGCCGAGCTGGAGATCTCCGAGCGCACCGCGCGCCGCGATCTCGACGCGCTCGCCCTGGCCGGGCTGCCGGTGTACTCGCAGCCGGGCCGCAACGGCGGTTGGCAACTTCTCGGCGGCGCCCGCACCGACCTCAGCGGCCTGAACGCGGCCGAAGCCCGCGCCCTCTTCCTCGTCGCCGGACCGTCGCCGGCCACGCCGGAGCTGAAGGCCGCGCTGCGCAAGCTCGTGCGCGCGCTGCCCGAGCCGTTCCGAGCCGACGCGCAGGCTGCGGCGACGGCCGTCGTCGTCGATCCGAACGAATGGGGCCGCGCGACCCCGACCCGCCCGCCGCCCCAACATCTCGACGCGTTGCAACACGCGGTGATCGAAGGCGAGCAGTTGGAGCTCGGATACGTCGCGCGCGACCGCGCCTCGACGACCCGGGTCGTGCATCCGTTGGGACTCGCCGCGAAGGGGAGCGTCTGGTACTTGGTCGCCGATACCGACGCGGGGTTGCGTACCTTCCGCGTCGACCGCGTGACCTCGGTCGAGCGCACCGGCGAGCGCGCGGTGCGTCCGGCGGGGTTCGATCTCGCGGACGCGTGGCGGCTCATCAGTGCGGAGGTCGACCAGCTCCGTGCGCCGGTCCGAGTGCTCGCCGCGGCGGACGTCTCGGTTGTGCAACTCCTGCGTTGGGTCTTCGATACCAAGGTGCGCGTCGGACCGGCGCGACCCGAGGGCCGGATCGACGTCGAGGTCGCGGGCGCGAGTGTTGGCGCGCTCGCCGGTCAACTCGCCGGATTCGGCGCCCGACTCGAGGTCTTCGAGCCGGTCGGCGTACGCGAAGAACTGGCGCAAATCGCGGATGAGCTGGTCGCGATTTACGGCTCCCACGCCGGATCGCGGCCGTAGAACGCGACGAGCTTGTCCGTCACGGTCGCGTGCTCGCCGATCGCGACCTCGGGGTCGAACATCGCCGAGTCGCGCGGGAACTCGGCCGCGCGAACAGCCGTGTAGCCCCGGGCGCACAAGTCCTCGTCGAGCGCGGCGGGAACGCGGGCGGCGCGTGCGAGGTCCCAGGTGTGCACCAGGACGTCGGTCGTGAGCGCGCCGATCATCGCGCGCGGGGTGCTCTCGCCTCCGCCCGGGAGCTCGGTCGAGCGATCGAGCACGCCATCGGCCGCGAGCGCGGTGAACAGCGCGACCGACGTCGCGTCCCAGCGGGCCGCGGGGTCGTCGCGCGGGCGGTGCGCACGCGCGCCGAGCGGCCGCAGCAGTAGGAACTCGTGAAAGCCGATGACGTGCTCGACGACATCACGCGCGGTCCACTCGGTGCATGGCGTCGGAGCCGACCACGTCTCCGGCGGTAGCGCGTGCGCGACTCGCGAGAAGCCGTCACAGGCCAGGCGATGATGCTCGACGAGCTCGTCCACGCCCCGATCATCTACGACCCGGCAACCGAGCACAACCTGCGTTGGACCGCGGCGCGCGCGAGGCGGTAGGACACACATCGTGAGCGACGACCTGCACAAAGCCATGTTCCTTCCCGATTTGTTGGTCGCGGCGCTGAACCGCCATCCCGATCGGCCCGCCGTCTACCTCGGCGATCAGGTACTCACCGGTCGGGAGGTCGCGGCGCAGATGAGTTGCTACGCGCAGGCCTACGCCGCGCAGGGGCTGACGAAGGGGAGCCCGGTCGCGATCCTGTCCCCCAACCGACCCGAGGTGCTGTTCACGCTCGGGGCAAACATGGTGACAGGGTGTCGGGCCAGCGCGTTGCACCCGCTCGGTTCGGTCGACGATCACGCATACGTGATCGACGACGCCGAGCTCGAGACCCTCGTGTTCGACCCGAGCTTTGCCGAGCGCGCGCAACAACTGCAGGAGCGCTGTCCCGGATTGAAGCGGCTGCTCTCGTTCGGTCCGTGCGAGATCGGTGAAGATCTCCTCGCGCTCGCGTCGACGTTCTCGCCTCGACTGCTCGTTGCACCCGACGTGCAACCCGAAGATGTCGCCGGGCTCGCGTACACCGGCGGCACCACCGGCAAGCCCAAGGGTGTGATGGGCACGTACCGCAGCGGTGCGACCATGACGATGATCCAGATGGCGGAATGGGAGTGGCCGGAGGACACGCGCTTCCTCATATGTACGCCGCTGTCGCATGCGGGCGCGGCGTTCTTCATCCCGACGTTGCTGACCGGCGGCTCGATCGTTGTGCTGCCGCACTTCGAGCCCGGCCTCTTCCTCGAGACGATCGCGAAGTACCGCATCACCGCGACGATGCTCGTGCCGACGATGCTGTACGTCCTGCTCGATCATCCGCAGCTCGATCGCACCGATGTGTCGAGCCTGCGCACCGTCTATTACGGCGCGGCCGCGTGCTCGCCGACCCGGCTGCAGGAGGCGATCACGCGCCTCGGCCCGATCTTCTTCCAGTACTACGGGCAGGCCGAGTGCCCGATGGCGATCACGTCGCTGAAGAAGGAAGATCACGACGTGAACGACCTCGACCGGCTCGCCACCTGCGGCCGCCCGACGCCGTGGGTACGGGTCCGACTGCTCGACGAAGACCTGAACGAGGTGACGCGCGGCGAACCCGGTGAGATCTGCGTGCAGGGTCCGCTCGTGATGGCGGGCTACTGGAAGAAGCCGGCCGAGACGGAAGCGGCGCTGCGAGGTGGCTGGCTGCACACCGGCGACATCGCGCGCGAGGACGCCGACGGCTTCTACACGATCGTCGACCGCAAGAAGGACATGATCGTGAGCGGAGGCTTCAACGTCTTTCCGCGAGAGATCGAGGACGTGCTTGCACTGCATCCCGCAGTCTCTCAATGTGCGGTGATCGGGGTGCCCGACGAGAAATGGGGCGAGGCCGTAAAGGCCATCGTCGTGCTGCGACCCGACGCGACGGTCGCGCCCGACGAGCTGATCGCGCTGGTCAAGGAGCACAAGGGCGCCCACCACGCGCCCAAGTCGATCGAGTTCGCCGACGCGATCCCGTTGAGCCCGCTCGGCAAGCCCGACAAGAAGGCGCTGCGCGCGCAGTACTGGGGGAGCACCGACAGGCAGGTTCACTGAGTGCGCACGGTCTGCATCACCGGCTCCGCGGGCGGCATCGGTGCCGCGACCCGCGCCCGGTTGAAGAACGACGGCGCGCGCGTCATCGGCGTCGACGTGCGCGACGCGGAGGTGATCGCCGACCTCTCGACGGCGGCCGGGCGTGACGCGATGGTCGCGGCCGTCACCGAGCTCTGCGGCGGCGTGCTCGACGGGCTGGTTGCGGCCGCGGGCATCATGGGCGATCAGCCGCTCGTGGTCGCGGTCAACTACTTCGGGGCGATCGCGTCGTTGGACGGGCTGCGACCGCTCCTCGTGCACGGCACCGACG
>JALYLU010000572.1 GCA_030774075.1 Actinomycetota bacterium
GGGTCGCCGCGGGTGAGAGAAGACCTCGTCGACGCCGGCTGGAGGGTGTCGGTGAACTCGGTGGCGGCGTCGATGGCCCGTCAGGGTCTCCAGGGTCGGTCTCCGAAACGCAAACGGCGGTCGTTGATGCAGGTCGCCTCGCCCAGCCTCGCACATTCGCAGCTCGCGGACTCGACTTGATGCGGAGGCGGCCCAGGCGCGTTGAAGTCGAACGCGTTCGACGCGAGCCGCCTACAGGGTGACGAGATCTCGCCGAGCGCGTCCACTCTTGGAGACGCTCTCGAAGCCCACCACGACCTTCAGGTCAAGTGCGCGGGCGATTCGCACGAGCGAGTCGAAATTCGTCCGATGTCGTCCGCTCTCGATACGCGAGATCTGGGAGTGACTCGTGCCGACGAGCTTTGCGAGTTCCTGCTGGCTGAGGCCTTTGTCCATCCGATACTTGATCAACAGCCAAGCCAACTCGCGGAAGTCCGCCCGCTCGGCCTGCTGTCGGCGGTAGGTGCGACTCTGTTGCGCGCGGCGGCGCGCGCCGTCCTCGGCAGTGCTACCGATCGGACTTACCGGACGCTTCGCCTGTGCCATGAACCGATGTTATCAGAAATGATAAGGCCCTCAGGGGGCTACGGGGCATCCCCGCCGGCGGGCCGGGGAGGGCGTTTCCGTTCCGCGTTCATACGAGCTTGGAAGTTCAGCAAGCCGCGAGATCGACACCCGCAGCGTTCGGCACGCGACTTCAATCGGCTGCGAGTGATTCGACGCGGACGTCGCGCATCGGGAAGTCGTCGAGGTTGTCGGTCACAAGGACTGCGCCGTGGGCGCGCGCTGTACCTGCAATGAGCGCGTCCGGCGTATGGATTGTTCGTCCGCGCCGCGCCCAGTCGGCTTGATAGCGGCCGGCGCGCGTGGCCGCCTCGCGCGTCGTATCGAAGAACGCCAGTCGGTCGAGCAGCACCTGGGCCTTCTTGCGCTCCGCCGGCCGAAGCCCGCGCTCGATCTCGGCGATGTTGACGCACGTCGTGCCGAGTGAGTGGCCTTCGCCGAGACGTTGGAGAAGAGCGTCAGTGACAGCGCGGTCGCCGCGCAGGTGCGCGATCAGCACGGTGGTGTCGAGCAGGTACCGACTCAGGATGCTTTCGTCCGTCGCGTCGTGCGCACCCAGGCCGCGGTCGAGCGACGGCTGCGCCATTCGGGGTGTCGGGCGCTGCTCACGGTGTTGGCGGTTTCCTCGAGAGCGGCTTCGAGCTCGAGCCGAGCGAGCTTCTCTCGTGCGGCCTCTTCGAGAAAGCGGCTCCGCCCGCGTGCTCCGACGAGCCGATCCATGGCGTCGACCACCTCGTCGGCGATGACGACGTGGGTGCGTGCCATCAAACGACCGTCCTTTCGATTCCTGTATGTCCCACTGCTCATCCCACTGTAGACGAAGTTGAAGCACCACTCCGAGGGACTGGGCTGTTGAGCGTCGGGCGTGTCAAACCGCGTTTCGGAAAGCGTCACCGCGGCCGATCAGAGGCACGGATTTGGCATGGTATTTGGCATGGAACAGCCAGTAGAACGCATGGAATCGGGTCCACTGCGCAGACGCGACATGCCTTCTGACCAGGCACAACGCGACGCCTGCACACTGCGCAGACAGGGGGCCTAGCTCTCGAAAACCATTGTGGCGCAAGTCACCGTGGGTTCGAATCCCAGTCCCTCCGCGTTTCGATAGCGAATCGTTGTCGATCAAACTCGATCGGCCCGGGCGACCATCACGTCTTACCTTCGTGCGCGGCCCGGCGCTGAAGGCAACGCCTCGCGAGCGCGAACCTCGAGGTTGCATCATCGTGACACCTAATGAACTCCGGACTTTCGTGCTGGGTCTCGATGGAGCGACCGAACGCTCGCATCAAGGCAATCCGGACTTCCGATACAACGGTCGCAACGTCGTCAACCTCGACGAGGACGCGCACACGATCACGATCAAGCTCGACATTGCCGAGCAGCGCGCGCTCGTCGAGGCCGCGCCCGACGCTTACTCGCTGCCGGGCGGGTGGGCGCGTCACGGTTGGACCACCACCTCGCTCGACCGAGCGGACTCCCAGGAAATCCGAGAACTCGTAGAGCAGGCCTGGGAGCAAGCCCGAACACGGCCTCGGTGTCGACTTGACAAGACCCAAACACTGTTGGAATATTCAAACGGTGTTGGGATCTGCGAGGGACCGGCGACGACGAGCGACGATGGAGGAGGTCCTCGCCGCCGCGCGTGATCTGGCGCGCGAACGCGGGCTGGCGTCGATCTCGATGCGCGATATAGGTGCCCGCGTCGGTCTGCACGCCTCCTCGCTCTATCAGTACTTCCCGTCCAAGGACGCCATCTACGACGCCCTCTTCGCCGCCGGTCACCGGGAACTGCAGCAGCGGATGGAGACGCTCGACCGCGCGGGCAAGCCGGTCGACGTCTTCAAGCGGGGATGCCGTATGTTCACCGAGTTCTGCCTCGAGGACGACGTCCGCTACCAGCTCCTGTTCCAGCGCACGATCCCGGGCTTCGTGCCGTCGGAGGAGTCGATGGGGCTCGCGTGGCGGTCGTTCCAGGACATGGCCGGCGCGCTGGCGGCGGCCGGGGTCACTGACCGCGCCGACATCGATCTCTGGACCTCTATCCACATGGGCCTCATCGCGCAGCAGCTGGCGAACGACCCCGGCGGTCATCGCTTCGTCGACCACCTCGAACCCGCAATCGACATGTTCTTCCGGCATGTACGCAGAAGGAGACAACAATGAGCGCCACTCTCGCCGCCGCTGTCGAGCTCAGCGACGACGTAATCACTCTCGTTGCCGAGCGCGCGGCCGCGTCGGACCGCTCCGGCCATCTCGACCCCGAAGTCGTCGACGCGCTCGCCGCCACCGGCATCAACCGGCTGCTCCGGCCGGTGGAACTCGGCGGGTTCGCGGTGAGCCCGCGCCGCACTATCGAGATCGTCGAGCGCATCGCCGCCGCCGACGGCAGCACTGCATGGGCAACCGCCATCGGTTTCGGATCCGTTCTCTTCGCCGGCTACATGCCGAAGCACGGAGCGGCCGAGGTCTTCGCCGATCCCGACCAACCGAGCGCGTCGATGTTCGCCCCGTTGGGCACCGTGACCGTCGACGGCGCCGGCCGCGAGCGCCTCACCGGACGGTGGCCGTTCAGTAGCAACTGCGAGCAGGCGGCGTGGATTGGCGTCGGCGCAATGTTCCCCGGCGAAGCCGCGCCCCGGATGGCCTTCGCGCCGCGGTCGGCCGTGACGATCCATCCGACGTGGGACGTCGCCGGCCTGCGCGCCACCGCGAGCCACGACACTTCGCTCACCGACTTCCCCGTGAACCGCGACCACACGACCACGTTCTCCGACACCCCCTGGGCCGACGGGCCGCTATGGCGGCTGCCGCTGTTCGTCGTATTCGCCCCGTTGCTCGCGGCGGCAGCCGTGGGCGTCGCGCGGGGAGC
>JALYLU010000573.1 GCA_030774075.1 Actinomycetota bacterium
GATGGCGCTGTCGATTGCCCGCCCGGTGAGGCTCGGGACAGCCAGCGCAAAGCCCTGAGCCGCGAGCGCCAGGACGATCGACCACACGAGCAGCCGCCGATGCGCCGCGGCAAAGCCGAGCAGGCGACGGAACGTGCTCTGGGATTTCGGAGAGAGCGTCAAGCAGTCAGAGGATAAGGCGGCGCGCAGCGGCAACCGCCATGCATACCAACGGGCGACAACGTCCCTGCATTCCGGGCATAACCGTTGCGACTGGACAACGCGGTCCGCAAGCCTCAAGATTGCGCGCTCGGGCTGGGGAGCCCGGAGGGTGTGCCGGTGCATTCGAGCAGGAGGCAGGTCTATGAGCGTAGGCGACGTCGATATCACCAAGCGCGGTGACATCGACCAACTCAAACCGAACGCTGTCGGGCTGTACAGCATCCTCTTCCTCTGCGTGACGGGGTCGGCCCCGCTCGCGGTCTTCATCTACAACACGCCGTTCACGATGCCGTACGGCTCGGGCAACAACGGCCCGGGTACGTTCTTCTTCGCCACCATCGTGCTCACGATCTTCTCGATCGCGTATGCCGAGATGGCCAAGAAGGTGCGCGCGGCCGGCGGCATGTACACCTACGTCAGCCACGGCCTCGGACAGAGCTGGGGGCTGATGGCCGGCTACTCGCTGATGATCGGCTACGCGATCTTCGGCGTCGCGCTCATCGGCGGCTTCTCCTCGTTCGCGCAGGCCAAGTGGCTGCAGTACTCGGGCACGCATGTCAACTGGCTCTGGTTCGCGCTGATCGGCGTCGCGCTCGTCGTCTGCCTGGCCTATTTCGACGTCGAGATCTCGGCGCGGGTGCTCGGGGTCGCCCTGATCAGCGAGATCGTGATCATCGGCATCTCGTCGATCTTCTTCTTCGTGCACGCGCACAACGTGGCAATCGGGCCGGTGCTGCCATGGAACGGCCTCACTTCCGGGGTCGCACCCGGCGTCGCGGTGTTCTTCGCCTTCTGGTCGTGGGTCGGCTTCGAGGCCGCGCCGAATTACGCGGAGGAGGCGAGGGACCCGATCAGGGTGATCCCGATCGCGCTGATCTTCTCGTGCGTGGCCGTCGGGGCCCTGTACACGGTCATGTCCTGGGCGCTCGTCTCGGTCTACGGCACGCAGACCGACTGGTCCAAGATCGCGAACACGGGCAGCACCGCCGTCATCAACGGCAAGACCGTCCCGGCCGACTACAACAACTTCGTGCTCGGACCGGTCTCCGCTGCTGCGGGTGAGTTCTGGCGCGATGCACTCAGCTATCTCATCATCACGGGCTCTCTCGCCTGTGCCGCGGCACTCACGAACGCCGGCCTGCGCTACATGTACTCGATGGGCCGCGAGGGACTGCTGCCGCGCTACCTCGGCAAGACGCACCCCGTGCACAAGTCCCCGTACACCGCGGTGCTGACCTGGGGCGCCGGCGCCGTCGTGCTGTTCCTGCTCTTCCGGGCCACCAGCCACACCGGTCTGGACGCCTACTTCTGGCTCTCCCCGCAGGGCGTGATCTGGATCGTGCTCGTGCAGGCGCTGACCGCGCTCTCGGTGTTCACGTACTTCCGGCGCGAGCATCCGAGCGAGCAGACGTGGAAGACGACCGTGTGCGCGTGGCTGGGCTTCGCGGGCCAGCTCTTCGTGCTGGCGCTCTTCTACCACTACGAGACGTTCGTGGCCGCGGGCTCCTCGGTCTACGTCAGGGAGCTCTTCACGATCGGCTCGGGGACGTGGTCGGTGCCGGTCTCGTGGCTCGGGATCATCGGCGTGGCCGTGCCGGTCATCTCCATGGGGTACGCCTACGCGATTCGCGCGCAGAACCCCGAGAAGTACGCCCTCATGGGGCGGTTCGTCAACGAGTCTGCATAGGTCTCGTGCGCGGAGGGGTGCCGCCGCCGTGCGGCGCCCCTCTGCGCCCCGTGCAGTCTTCGGAGGCGACTGATCGGCTTCGGCCGTCTGCATCACTCTTCGGTTGTTTGCTCTCTCGACCCCCCGGGGTAAACCACCCCGCGCGGCGACGGGCCCTGCTGTATAGGGTGCATAACGCGCTTTTGCAGGCACCGGAGGGGTGTCTGGGAGTCGAAGGAGAGGCGACATGAGGCGACGTCTGTTTCCACGGGCATTGATCGCGGCGGGAGTCGCGCTCGCGCTGCTGGCCATGGCGGTTCCCGCCATGGCGGGATCGCCGCCCGGAGGACTGAAGTGGGGCACCTGCGCGGACCCTGATGCGACTGCCGCGGGGTGGCAGTGCGCGACGTTCAAGGCGCCGAAGGACTACGGCAATCCGGGCGCCGGCTCCGTCAAGATCGCGGTCACGCGCCTCCCCGCTCAGGACCAGGCGAACCGCATCGGCGCGCTCTTCATCAACTACGGCGGCCCGGGCGGCACCGCGGTGGACACGACCCAGGCGATCGGCTCGTTCCTGTTCGGTCCGGTCAACGATCACTTCGACCTCGTCGCGTTTGATCCCCGCGGCGTCGGTCAGAGCTCGCCCTCGATCGACTGCGCCGTGAACCAGGAGACGGATGGCCTCTACTCCAAGCCGTTCGTCACCCCCGAGAACCTCGACGTCAAGGCGCTGCTGGCCAAGGACAAGGCCTATGTCAAGCGCTGCGTCAGCCTCAACAAGCGCATCCTCCCGTTCGTCTCGACCGCCAACGTGGCGCGCGACATGGACGGCATCCGCGCGGCGATGGGCGACAAGAAGCTGAACTACTTCGGCTTCTCGTACGGGACGTTCCTCGGTGCCACCTACGCGAGCCTCTTCCCGGACAACTACCGCGCCATGGTGCTCGACGGCCCCGTCGATGCCAACAGCTACATCAACACGCCGTCGGCCGGCCTGCGCGAGCAGTCGGCGGGCTTCGAGCGCGCGATCGGGCGCTTCTTCACTGCCTGCGCGGTCTACCAGTCGTTCTGCAACTTCGGCGGCACCGACCCGCAGGCGGCCTACGACGCGCTGGTGGATCAGGCGAACCTGCTCGCCATCCCGGTGCCCGACGGCCGGGCCGCGGTCAACGGGGACGACATCCTCGCCGCGACCGCGCTGGGGATGTACGCCAAGCAGCTGTGGCCCGTGCTCGCACAGGCTGTGTCCGCCGCGGCCCACGGCGACGGCACGGGCATCCGCGATCTCGCGGATGCGTTCTGGGGCAACAACGAGGACGGCACGTTCTCCCCCGGCACCGACCGCTACTTCACGATCACCGCGGTCGAGCAGAAGTACCCGCACGACGTCCAGACGTTCCTGGACGCCGGTGACAACGCCTGGGGCGTGTTCAACTACACGTACTGGAACACTGGCTATACGGAGATCAACTACGCCCTCTGGCCGATCCACGCGAAGGACGCCTTCGACGGTCCGTTCACGGCCTCCAAGTCTGCGCCGACGATCCTCGAGATCGCGACGACGTACGACCCGGCCACGCCGTTCCGCGGCGCCAGGCGGTTGG
>JALYLU010000574.1 GCA_030774075.1 Actinomycetota bacterium
GGTGGGGGTCGTGGTCGGGATCGGAGCCGGAGCCGACGCTGCCGACGTCGTAACCGGCGCTCGAGCGGCCCGACGCTCGCGGGCCTAGATTGCGACCGACGAGATCGACTGACGAGGAGCCCGCCATGTCGGAGCGCAAGAGTTACGTGTCGGGAACGCCGAACTGGGTCGACCTGCAGACGACCGATCAGGCCGCCGCGAAGCAGTTCTACGGTGAGTTGTTCGGCTGGAAGTACAACGACCTGCCGGTCGACGAAGCCGGCGGCGTCGTGTACTCGATGGCGACGCTCAAGGGTTTCGACGTCGGCGCGATCTCCCCGCTCGGCGAGCAGGCCGCGGCGGGTGTTCCTCCGCACTGGAACTCGTACGTCAGCGTCGACGACATCGAAGCGACCGCGGCCAAGGTTGCCGGTGCGGGCGGCACGGTGATCGCGCCGCCGTTCGACGTCCTGGACGCGGGCCGGATGGCGGTGATCCAGGATCCGACCGGCGCCGTGTTCGAGCTGTGGCAGGCGAAGAACCACATCGGCGCGTCGCTCGTCAACGAGCCGGGCGCGTTCTCGTGGAGCGAGCTGATCACGCCCGACGTCCCGAAGGCCGCGGCCTTCTACAAGGAGTTGTTCGGCTGGATTTCCGAGACGCACACCGGGCAGATGCCGTACACCGAGTTCAAGATCGACGGCAGCAGCATCGCGGGGGCCATGAATCCGCCGATGCCGGGCATCCCTCCCATGTGGGGCATCTATTTCTCGACCGCCGACACCGACGCGACGGTCGCCAAGGCAAAGTCGCTCGGTGCGGCCGTGTTCGCGGAGCCGATGGACATCGAGCCCGGGCGTTTCGCGGTACTCGCCGATCCCCAAGGCGCGATGTTCAACGTCATCAAGATGAACGAGGCCTAACCCCAATACCGTTTAGTTAGGTGCTCGGATGGTTGTGGTGGGAGGTCCGGTGGGTCGCGGCCAGTTGTAGTGCCGGGCGCGTTTGACGTGCCACCTCGGCATCTTGCGTTTGATGAGTCGTGGATTGGCGCGGTGATGTCGTGTCGGGTTGAGCCGTCGACAGAGCAGCAGGACGGCATGTCGCCATCCGTGATCAGTGTCGTGAGGGGGAAAAATCGCGCGCCGCTGAGATCGAGCGGCGAGCAATGCGGAGCGCGGCAACGAAACTGACCCGGTCAGGATCAACCTGGGCCTGTCCGGCGGCTTCCCACATCAGCGTTCGGATCGCGTAATGGCAGCAGAGATGCCCCCAGATTTCTTGGAGGACAAGGTCGGGCGACTTCGAGCGCAGCACCGTGCGCGCGCCGCGCTGGTGTGTCTTGAGTTCGTCGAACACGCCTTCGATCTCCCACCGCTGTGCGTACGCGACCGCGAGCTCGACTGCCGATGCCTCGTCCGGATCGATGATCGTCGTGAACAGTCGGTAGGTCTCGTCGTTGGGTCGTCCATCGTCGATCTGGTAATCGATCACCCGGATCGTCAACGGTTCGCCATGACGTCCGGCGTTGCCCGATGGGCGTAACTCGGCGAGCCACGAACCGTCAGCGAGCGTCTCGAGATAGCGCGGTTTCATGTTCGGCATGGCGCGCCACAACAGGTCCGCGCCTGTCGCAACCGCCCGCTTCCAAAGGGGAAACCCGCAGAAACCACGATCTGCGAGCAACAGCATCCCTGGCTTGAGCCGATCGATCAGCTCACGGGCAAGCGTGTTCTCACCCGTCGAATAGGAACCCACGACCGCGTCGAACATCGCATGAGTGCCGCACTCGGCGACCGCGACAAGCCGCGCCTGCGGAAACGCTGCCCGCTCACCCTTGTTCACGCCCGGCCGCCCGAACCATTGCGCATTCTCGGCCGTGTCCGCGACGTCAAGACATGTCCCATCAATCGCCACCAGCCGCCGGCCCGCGAGCCACGCGCCCGGCGCGTCCGCCTCAGCCAACGGCACCGCGACCCGTTCGAATAGCCCGGCGATCGGCGCAGCACCAAGTCGCGCACGGGCCTGGAAGATCGCAGACTTCGACGGCAACCGCACCGGATCCTCGCCCGACGCCCACGACAGGCCATCGGTCAACAACGACAACACGTCCTCGTATGAGCCCTCTGAATGCAAGGCCATACTCACCGAGAAATACGCCATCACCCGGGCCGGCAACGACCGATGCCGCTGCTCCGTGCGGCCCGCCGCAGCGATCACCTCATCGACAAGCTCCGGCGGGAACACCCGAGTCAACAACCCCACCGACACCAGATCCGACAAACGACGCTCAGAAACCGGCTTCAACCACCCAGCACGAGGCATTCACCCAAACTACACGCCCGTAACACTAACTGAACGATATTGGCATTAACCCTGGCCTAACCCTCGTCATCACCCGGCTCGGTGGTCACCCCAGCTCGCTGCGCATCACCTTGCCGGTTCCGTTGCGGGGAAGCTCCTCGACGAACTCGACATCACGCGGCACCTTGAATCGCGCCAGGTTCATACGCACGTGCTCGCGCACCGCCTCCGCGTCGAGCGCGCCCGCGGTCCGAGCCACGACGAACGCTTTGAGGCGCGAGCCGAATTCCGGATCGGGCACGCCGACGACCGCCGCCTCGACGATGTCGGGATGGCGCGCGATCACGTCCTCGACCTCGCCGGGGAACACGTTCTCGCCGCCGGACACGATCATCTCGTCGTCGCGGCCGTCGACGAACAAGCGGCCGTCGCGGTCGACGTGTCCGGTGTCCCCCGTGTGCATGAACCCGTCGATGACGGACTTCGACCCGCCGTCCGTGTAGCCCGAGAAGGTCAGCGGCCCTCGAACGAAGATGCGTCCGCTCGAGCCGCTCGGCACCTCCCTGCCGTCCTCGTCCAGCAGTCGAATCAGCGTGCCGCGGGGCGGACGGCCGGCGGTCGTGGGTGCGGCCCGGAGATCGGGCGGCATCGCGACCGTCACGGACCCGACTTCGGTCGAGCCGTAAAGGTTGTAGATCACGTCGCCGAACGCGTCCATGAAGCGCGTCGCGAGGTCGCCCGGAAGTGCCGATCCCGAGAGGGGCACGAACCGGAGTGACGACGTGTCGTAGCGAGCTCGCACCTCGGCCGGCAGCTCGAGGATGCGCAGGAGCATGACCGGCACCGCCACGAGGACCTCGGCTCGGTGCCGCGCGATCAGGGCGAGCGAACGCTGCGGATCGAACTGCCGCTCGAGCACCATCGTGTCGCCAAACAACAGGCTCGTGGTCGCGTTCGCGAATCCCCACGAGTGGAAGCACGGCGCGGCGACGACCATCCTCTCGTGGGAGCGGTACGGCAGACGCTCGAGCAGCGCGAGCGCCGCGCCGGGATGCGGGGTGGCGGCGACGAACGCACCCTTCGGTGGTCCCGTCGTGCCGGAGGTCAAGATGATGATCCGGCCGTCGCGTACCGGCCGGGGCAACGGCGGGCCGTCCTCGTGGCGCCGCGCGACGTCGTCGAG
>JALYLU010000575.1 GCA_030774075.1 Actinomycetota bacterium
GGCCACCAGCCGCGCGGACGTGAAGTCGACGCAGGCCGACCCGGCACTGATCGGCGCCTGCCGAGCGCTGCAGAAGACGACAGCCGCGATGCGGGCCGTGCCGCCCATCCCGGGTAAGCAGTTGCAACAACACCTCACCAAGGCGCTGGACGCGTACGTCGACGCGTCGGCCCGTTGCCGCCGAGCGGGAGAACAGGGAGTGGCCCAGAGCCTGGTGCTGCTCACACAATCGCATCAGGCGCTCGCGAGCGGCGGCGGCGAGATGGAGACACTGAAGCGACTCATCAACCGCGCCGTCGGTCATTAGCCCACGATCAGATGACTTCCGACGTCTCGAACGCGAACACGTCTCTCTCGGGCATCACGCGGGACTTCGGGCCACTCCTTCGTCAATGGCATCGCGCGTGACGACCGCGTCGGTGATCGTGAGGTGCAAAAACGAAGAAGAAGGCATCGGACCGACACTCGAAGGCATCCTGGGGCAACGGGTGAAACCGTGCGAAGTCATCGTCGTCGACTCGGGCTCGACCGACGCGACCCTCGACTTGGTGGCGTCCTATCCGGTAAAGGTCCTTCACCTTCCTCCCGAGGAGTGGGGCTACAGCCGGGCACTCAACCTGGGTGCCCGCGCGGCGAGGGGCGACGTGCTCGTGTGCCTTTCCGCGCACTGCGCGTCGGCGACACAAGACTGGCTCGGCAATCTGCTCCGACACTTCGACGACCCCGCGGTCGCCGGGGTGTGGGGCCCGCCGGTACGGCCCGGCCGCCCGCTACCGGAGCCGGGGCCGGTGTTCGTCCAGAGCAGCTACCACTTCGAGAGCCGGTTGTGGGGCCTCTCCAATGGCAACTCGGCGCTCCGCCGTTCATTGTGGGAAGAGTTCCCCTTCGACGAACGTCTCCCGGCCGCCGAAGACAAGGCGTGGGGACGCGAGGCGCTGGCGCGCGGCTACATCATCGTGTACGACCCGGCCGCACCTGTCTGGCACCAGCCACACCGCATCGTCGACGCGTACCGACGCAATCGCGCCATCTACGAGGGGTTCGTCGCAATGTTCCCCGAGCATCAAGTGCCACGTGCGGAGGCAATGACTTCATTAGCCCGCGCCGTTGGACGAGCCGGCGCTCGACATCTGCGCGAACGCGATCTCGCGGCGGCGCGCCACGATCTCGCGCGGTTCCCGTCGACGGTCGCCGCCGTGATCGGCGGCCTCGTCGTTCGGCGGATGCGCAGCGCGTCTCGCCGCCGGACTTGACGCGCAATCGGGCCGGGCGACCCGAACTTGGTGTCACCGGCGCCATCTTCGTCGGCGTCGCGGCCACGATCCTCGCGCTCGCGGTGGCGAGGTAGCTGTAGTCGGGCGACGAGCCGTGCTTAGCCGACCGTGATTTGCCGAGGTTGTCCTCCGGTGAAGGGGTGCGTCGTCGCGCCGCCACGAACGGAAGCGCGCCCTCGGCGATTTCCTCGAATCGATTGCAGTGTTCGTTCAGCGCGCTTCGTGCAAATCGCCGAACTGCTTGCGCGACGACCGTGCTCTGTTGGGGTCCTCGGCATTGTCGGCATTGGGTACGGAAATCAGCTTCTTAGTCCAGCGGAATTCGCTGTACCGCGTGTCGTTCGTCACCCTCGTCGCCACGTTATGCGGCGCGCGGACCGCTCTCCGGACGTAACACGCGACCGACGGCCGTGGTCGCCACGTTATGCGGCCGTGGGACTGCTCTCCGGACGTAACGCCGCGACCGAAAGGTTATTGGGCCGCGACCTTAAACCGCGAACTTTCTTTACCGCGAACTTTCATTCGCATTTCGTGACCGTAGGGGCCATTGACCTCGGCTAAACGCGCGGGAAGTATCGCTTGAGCGACGCGCGAGTTCGCGTCCAGCAGCGTATGGAAGCGCGGGGTGAGTTCGAACTTGTTGGCGGAGAACGGTCGCAGACGGATGACGAGATTGGTGCGCGTTCCGTTGCCGCGCGCGCGCGGTCGAAGTTTCTTGCGCTACTTCCTCCTCGGACTCGACGCGGCCGCGCTGACGTTTTCGTGGGTTATTGCAACCGTTGTGGTTACGGCGAGTGCGCGATCGGTGCTTGCGTCTCTCCTTTCGACGATCGTGTTGGTTGTAGGCGGGCTCGCGGTCTTCAGGGTGATCGGCCTCTACCGGGCCCGGATCTGCAACCTGCGCGCCGTCGAGTATGTGCGCGTTGCGCGCGGTTGTCTCATCATTGCGCTGCTCGGGCTCGCGGTTGCGGCCGTCACCGGTTCCATCGTGGCGCCGGGAGAGATCGCGCTCGGCACGACGCTGGCATTCCTGCTCGTCACCGTGTTGCGGGGCGGGTACCGAACGTGGCTCACGAATCGGCGGCGCGTTGGTCGCTACCTCCGGCCCGTGTTACTCGTCGGCGCCGGCGCCGAGTCGGCCGAGGTCGCGGCACTCCTGGCGGAGCACCCCGAGCTCGGATACCGAACAGCCGGGGTCGTGGGTGACGAACGCGAGGCGCGGAGGCACGGCCTCGAGGTTTGCTGGTGCGGGCGTCTGGACGAGGGGCTCGCGGTGCTGGCCGATATGGGAGTCAGCGGCGCGATCGTCTGTGGCAGCGATCTCCACTCGTCAGAGCTCAACCGGATCGTGCAGGAGCTGCTCCGAGCCGGCGCGCACGTACAGTTGAGCACAGGTCTCCACAGTGTCGATGTCGGGCGGCTTCGCCCTTCGCCGCTCGCGCACGAGCCGTTCTTCTACGTCGAGCCCGTGACGCTCGCGGCCTGGCAGTTGGTGACCAAGCGCGTGATCGACGTCGTGCTTTCCTCGGCGATGCTGGCCTTGGCGTTGCCGGTGCTCGGGCTGGCAGCACTCGGCATCAAGATCCACGATCGAGGACCCGTGCTGTTCAAGCAGTGGCGAGTCGGACGCGACGGTGCGCCATTTCTGCTCTACAAGCTCCGCACGATGCGGGAGGACGCCGAGCACGAGACCGCCGACCTTTTCGAGCTCAACGTGCGCGACGGCCCACTTACGAAGTTCCGGCAGGATCCGCGGGTGACCATGCTCGGTCGGATCTTGCGGGCGACCAGCATCGACGAGCTTCCCCAGCTCTGGAACGTGCTGAACGGCACGATGAGTCTGGTGGGGCCACGACCCGCACTCCCCGACGAGGTGGCCAACTTCGACGCCGAGCTTCGTGCCCGGGAGTCTGTCTGGCCCGGCATCACCGGGCTCTGGCAGGTCGAGGGGCGCGACAACCCCTCGTTCGCTGCGTATCGGCGCTTCGACCTCTTCTACCTCGAGAACTGGTCGGTCGCGCTCGACCTCGTGATCCTGCTCGGCACTGTCGAGTCGATCGTGGCAAGGGCCTGTCGCAGTCTTTTGCACCGCGGCGAAGACATCTCGCTCGCGCCGCCCGAGGTGCAGGACCCGGGTCGCGAGGCGCCCCGGGCGGCGAGGCGCAATGAACCGAAGACCGAGTCTTCCGCC
>JALYLU010000576.1 GCA_030774075.1 Actinomycetota bacterium
CACGAGCGGCAGGCGTCCGCCATGGTCTGCGACGCCTCGGCGCGCTGGTGCAAGTGCTGAACGACGCGATCTTCGTCGTCGATCGCGCGGGCGTGATCTCGTACGCGAGTCCGCGGGCGGGCGCGATCCTCTGCCGCGACGCCGAGGAGCTGATCGGTCGCCGATTCGACGACTCTCTGGGGCTCGATGAGTCGGATCGTGTCGCCCGCCAGGTCGGTGCGGCTGTCGCGCTGCCACTCGGAGCTCGCGAAGAGCTGGTGGGGATCTTCCTCAACGGCGAAGGTCAACCGCGCGACTTCGATATGGGCATCGTGAACATGATCGGCGACAAGGATGTCGCCGGCCTGGTCGTCACCATGCGCGATGTCACATTGAAGCGCGAGCTTTCTCGACAGCTCGAGGAGCGGGTGTTCCGCGACGACCTCACCAAGCTGGCGAATCGATCGCTCTTCATGGACCGCCTCGACCAGGCGCGCCTGCGGAGCCGCCGGACTGGCGCGGGTATCGCCGTGATGTTCGTCGACCTCGATGACTTCAAGGCAGTCAACGATGGTCTCGGCCACGCCGCGGGCGACACGCTGTTGTGCGCGGTGTCAGGACGGCTCAGCGAGTGCCTCCGGCCGAGTGACACGATCGCGCGCCTCGGCGGAGACGAGTTCGCGGTCTTGCTCGACGGCGTTGCCGACGTCGCCGAGGTGATGAACGTCGGGCAGCGGTTGCTCGAGGCGCTTCAGCTCCCGGTCGAGATCGGCGAGCAGTCGGTGACCGTGCCCGCGAGCATCGGCGTTGCGATCGCGGAGCAGGGCTACGCCCATAGCAACCTGATGCGCGACGCCGACACCGCGTTGTACCGGGCAAAGGAGCAGGGCAAGAACCGCATCGCCGTCTTCGACGCGTCGATGGGTTGGGAGGCGTACTCGCGGCTGCGACTGCGCACGCAACTCGCATCGGCGGTCGAGAACAACGAGCTGCGCGTTTTGTTCCAACCGATCATCTCGCTCGGTTCGAGCGAGATCGTCGGCGTCGAAGCCCTCATTCGTTGGGAGCACCCGACGCTCGGCACCCTCTCGCCTTCCGAGTTCGTCCCGATCGCCGAGGAGAGCGCGCTCATCACCGTCATCGGTCGATGGGTATTGCAGGAGGCCTGCGCGCAGGCGGCGGTGTGGAACCAGGGCGATCGCAGTCTGTACGTGAGCGTGAACGTCTCTTCCCGACAACTCCGCGAGGCCGGGTTCGCCGCCGAGATCGCGTCGGCGCTCGCATCGTCGGGCCTCGAGCCCGGCCAGCTCATGCTGGAGCTCACCGAATCGGTGCTGAACGACGAGGTCGCGGGTCAGAACCTCGTCGACAACGTCGCGCCCCTCGGTGTCGGAATCGCGATCGACGACTTCGGCACCGGATATTCGTCGCTGGCATACCTGCAACGGTTCCCGGTAAACGTCGTGAAGATCGACCGCAGCTTCGTTTCCCGGCTGAACGAAGACGGGATGCGCGCGGTAGTGAAGAGCATGGCGGCGATCTCGACGGTCATGGGCTACTCGAGCATCGCCGAAGGCGTGGAGACGCTCGAGGAAGCGGCCGATCTCGTCGGCTTCGACTATGGGTTCGCGCAAGGGTTTCTGTACAGCCATCCCGTGGGCGCGGCCGAGATTAATGCCCTGCTCGACGTGGACGGGCCGATCGTGCCCGACGTCGTCTCGTTGAAGTAGGGCCCGGGTTCAAACCGGGCGTGCGGTCGTCTCCGTGTAGGCACCTGCTGCGATGCATATGGCTCGAACACGCGTGCTAGCGCGGGTGCTAGCGCGGGTGCTAGCGCGGGTGCTAGCGCGGGTGCTAGCGCGGGTGCTAGCGCGGGTGCTAGCGCGGGTGCTAGCTGTAGTTCCCAATGATGTTGTTCATGCCGGGCCTCCACGGAGACTGAAGGTGCTTGACGCCACCAGTCCCAATGAGACCACGGTGAAACTGCACGGTAACGCGAGGCTCACGCCGTTTCCGCGGCGCAGACGCGGCCGGGATCGGCGAACGTCGCGCCTATGTCTGGTTGTCGCGCTGGCGGGACAGCGATCGGATGCTGGCTGATCGGTCGTCGGCCCCGTCGTTGCCTCGACGCGGGCGGGGGTCCGCTCGAGGCGCCTGATCAGCGACGCGCTCGGATTGCCGGCACCGCCAGCGAACGGCCAACTCCGAACAGGAGGCCGAGCGAGCGCTCGAGGTTTCCCAGGACGTTGTCGAGGGCATCGACGAATTCGTCCGCCTGCTCCTCGGTCGTGATGAGTGGCGGCAGGATCTTGAGGACGTTCTGGTGGTCGCCGGCGACCTGGCTGATGATTCCGTGGTCGCGGAAGAGCGGCACGATGACCATCTGGGTGAACAGGCCGGTACGCATCGACTCCAGGAGCGTCCATTGCGCCCGCAACCGCATCGATCGTGGCCGGCCGAACTCGATCCCGATGATCAATCCGCGGCCCCTCACCTCGTGCACCACCTCGTGCTGCTTCGCAACGCCTTCGAGTCCCGACAGCAGAGACGCGCCGATCGTGGACGCGCGTTCCGCGATCGACTCCGCGTCGAGTGTGTGAAGGGTCGCCAAACCCGCGGTCATCGCGAGCACGTTCTGACCGAAGGTCGAACTGTGGACGACTGCTCGGTCCATCTTGTCGAAGACGCGTTCGACGACGTCGCTCCTCGCGATGACTGCACCGACGGGCACGTATCCGCCCGATAACGCTTTTGCGACTGTGACGAGATCGGGCTCGACGTCCCATTGTTCGAAGGCGAAGAAGGTGCCCGTGCGTCCGAGCCCGGTCTGCACCTCGTCGATCGCGAGCAGCGCGCCGTAACTGTGGCAGAGCTCCGCAGCCGCCCGCAGATACCCGTCAGGCGCGACGAACACGCCTTTGCCCTGGATCGGTTCGACGACGAAGGCGGCGACGTCGCCGGCCGCGAGCTCGCGCTGCAGCGCGTCGAGATCGCCGAAGGGCACGCTCTGGCAGCCGGGCAAGAGGCTTCCGAAGCGATCACGGAACTCGCGGGCGCCATTCAGCGACAGCGCCCCCATCGTGAGCCCGTGGAACGCGTGGTCGGCGAACAGGATGCGGGGCCGGTGCGTCGCGCAGCGTGCGTACTTGACGACGGTCTCGACCGACTCCGAGCCGCTGTTGGTGAAGAAGCAGCGATAGCCGTCGTTCGGCATGCGGCCGACGAGCGCTTCGGCGAGCAGGCCGGAGAGCGGTGGGCACTCCATCTGCACGAGATTCGGCAACGCGCACTCGATGGCATCGCGCAACGCCTGCTCGATTGCCGGATGACACCGGCCGAGCGCGAAGACCCCGAAGCCGGCGAGGAAGTCGAGGAATTCGTTCCCCTCGGCGTCATAGAGGAGTGCGCCCTCGGCCCGGACGTAGTTACGGTCGAAGCCGATCGTGCGCAGAATGCGCGGCATCTGCGGGTTCATATAG
>JALYLU010000577.1 GCA_030774075.1 Actinomycetota bacterium
TTGCACGTGTTGCGTCGTCGTCAGCGTCGTGCCCGGCGTGAAAGAGAGCTTCTCGCGCAGACTGGTCGCCGGCCGGCCTTCCCGCCACAGTTGATGGAGGTCTGGCTCGTCGTCGCGGCCTTGCCGGTACGTCAGCGCACGGCTGTTGCGCTGCGTCACATCGGGGACCTGACGGAGAACGAGATTGCACGCGCGATGGGGGTCACGCGTAGCACCGTGTCGTCGACGCTTGCGGACGCCCATCGAACGCTTGCCGATGTCCTCGCCGAGGAGGACGTGCACGATGTATGAGTTCCCGGAGTTCCACCGGCGCGTTGCGCGACTCATCGCCGAACCACCCGTTGCGCCGACGCCCCTCTCGGCGTTGCACGAGCGTGCGCACCAGTTGCGGCGGCGGCGAAGGACATGGGTTGGGATGCTCGTGCTCGTCGCGGCTATCGCGACGGTGGTCGGCGCCTGGCCGCGCGGGTCCAGATCGACGTTCGTGCAGGTTGGGCCTCCGCCCTCTCCCACGGTCGCGTACGTCGCGTTGGACGGCGTGCACGTCGCCGGCAACAGGCGTGTCATCGCCGGGCCGGGTGCGACCCGACCGCGGTGGTCGTCGGACGGGGCCTGGATCGCGTATCAAGACAGTTCCAACGCGTTGTGGGTCGTGCGACCCGACGGCAGCGCAGCCCACAAGATCGAAGATCACGCACACCGCTGGGATTGGACACCGCGCGGTGTCCGCATCGCGGTTGTGCACGGCAACTCCTCACAACTGACTGTTGCCGACGCCGAACGGGGCGAACGATGGTCACCGTCGGGCGGCGTCGACGACTTCACATGGTCTGCAGACGGCTCGCGCATTGCCTACAGCGTGCCGATCGCACCCCGCACCGGCGGCTGGGTCGACGACGTCTTCGTCGCTCGCCTCGACACCCCCGAGCGTTTCTGTGTCGTGCCGTGCCCCGACATTCACCAGGTCGTGTTCCACATCGGTGGCCGCGATGTCGACACCACAGGCGACGTCGGCGTGTTCTTCGCGGGCTGGAGCCCCGACGGCAGCACCCTGCTCGTCTGACCCGACGAGAACCACTCGGGCTCGATCGCAATGGACGGCCTGCCGCTGCATGAACTCTCCGCCATCGGCGGAACGACCCGACCCCTCACGCGTACGCTCATCCGACGAGACTGGATCGCGTGGTCACCCGACGGCCGCAGGGTATTGACCGTCGAAAGCGGCGGCCGCATGCGCGGCGACTCGCCACGACGCATCGTCGATTGTGTTGTCGCGGCCGCGTCGTGCCGCGCCATCGCGGACAACGCCGTCGATCCGGCCTGGTCCTCCGACGCCAGCCACATCAGCTTCGTACACGCGGCTGAGCATCCGCCGAACAACCCCGACGACTGGCCATCTCAATACGCTCACCGAACACTCGTGGTCGTCACGTCCGACGGCAACCAGCGCGAGGACGTTCCCGACACCAGCGGCGCGGCCTCGCCGCGCTGGCTCGACAACCGCAACATCCTTCTCGTCCACGATGGAGGCCTGTCGATCGTCGACCCGACCACCGACCAGCACACCGAACTCGTCGACACAATCGGCCTACCGAACAACGTACCGCCTCCCGATGCGTACGAAGCAACCGATCTCGTCGGCTACGCCTGGACCAACACGTTCGATATCTCACCCGCGAGCCGGTGACACACGTTTTACGCAACCATCGCCCAGACCGCGTACAGCGGATCACCGCCCGGCGGCGTTGCGCACTGGCGCGTGAACCCGGGCTCGTAGCCGCCGGCTCCGGCGAAGTATTCCACGACGAGCCGCTGATGCGTCGCGCTCTCGGAGAGGAGCCAGCCTCGAACCGCCTTGCTGGGGAACAGCCGGTTCGAGAAGGTGCAGACAAACAGACCCCCGGCGCGCACGACGCGCGCGACATCGCGGAACACGTCGACCGGGCGGGTGAGGTAGTCGACCGAGACGCAGCAGGTCGCGTGGTCGAAGGAGTCGTCGCCGAAAGGAAGCGAAGGGTCGGCGTTCAGGTCGTGCACGACCCACGACCGGGCTTGCGAGTTCGCCGCGAGCTCGTCGGCATTCATGCCGAGCACCGTGAGCGCGTCGGGCGACTCCCGAAAGTGCGAGACCCAGGAGCTCATCAGGTCGAGCACGGCACCGCGCAACCCGAGCTCCTCGTAGAGGGCGCCCACTGCGTCGATCGCGCCGTCATCGATGTGCGTGACGTACCGAGGGTACGAATAGAAGTCCGCGTCGTCGGTCTCGTCGCCGCGCGCGAAGAAACCGCTCGGAAATTCGAGACCCTCGGATCCAGAGATCATGACGGACAGCCTCCGTGCCGTCTCGACCGCTGTCAATCGGGCCACCCACACAAGGGCGACTGGCGTGAGAGCGACGCGACGGTGGAGCATCGCGCTCCGTGACGACCGAGTACGTGCGCCTTCAGCCCGACTTCTTCGCGGTCGGGCCCGCGTCGTCACCCGAGGCGATCGACATGGGCCAGGGCATCTGGTGCTCGCCGGGGATGTCGAGCAGCTACCTGATCACGACCGACGACGGCCGCGTCGTCGTGAATACCGGCATGTGGTTCGAGGCGCGCACCCACAAACGCAACTACGACGCGGTGAGCACTGCGCCGACGCGCTACATCACGCTCACGCAGAGTCACACCGACCACATCGGCGGCGTCGACCGGTTTCGCGAGGACGGAACGCTCCTGATCGCGCAGGCAAACATCACCGCCTGCCAGGCGGACGACGTACGCATCCATAGTCTGCGCATCCGGCGGTCGCTGCCGTTCTTCGCCGACGTCATGGGCCAACCTGGTTTCGCGCGCGGCGACGACGTCGGGCTTCCACCGCTCGCCAAGCCCGCCGAGCCCGATGTCGTGTTCGACGACACGTACCACTTCGAGTGCGGGGGGCGGCGCCTGGAATGCATCAGCGTTCCCGGGGGCGAGACGATCGACTCCCTCGTCGTGTGGCTCCCGGACGATGGCGTCGCGCTCGTCGGCAACCTCTTCTCGGCGCTGTTCGGCCACTTCCCGAATCTCGTGACCATGCGGGGCGACCGCATGCGCAGCGCGCTCGCGTTCGCCGAGTCGGTGCAGAAGGTCATCGACCTCCAACCGCAGCTCCTGCTGCTCGGTCACCACGGACCGGTGCGCGGCGACGCAACCGTCCGCGCCGAATGCGAACGCGTCCGCGACGCGACGCTGTACGTGCACGACGCGACGGTCGCGGCGATGAACGAGGGAAAGGACGTGTGGACGGCGATGCGCGAGATCGCGCTCCCGAAACACCTTGTCGTCGGCGAAGCGTACGGGCGGGTCGACTGGAGCATCCGCGCGATCTGGGAGTCGTATGCCGGCTGGTTTCACCAGCACTCGACGCTCGACCTCTTCGGGACCGCGCCGGAACACGGCGCCGCCGAGT
>JALYLU010000578.1 GCA_030774075.1 Actinomycetota bacterium
CTCAACGACTCGATGCTGCGGCCGCCCGAGAACCCGTCGCCCCCGTATCCCGCGCCCGCCGCGACTCGCCGACGAAGCGCTTCGCCCAGGAGCAGGATCCCGCCGTTGATCGTGAGGAAGATCGCCGCCGCCGCAGGTTTGGCGAAGAGCGTGCGCAGCGAGTGTTCGAACACCAGTCCGACAATGCCGGTCGGGATCGTCGCGACGATGAGCAGCATGCCCAGTCGCGCGTCGGGGGTCGTGACGCGCCGTTGGCGGACGCTGCCGAGGAGGCCGCCGATGATCTTGATCCATTCGCTGCGGAAGTAGACCACCAACGCGAGTGCCGTGCCGACGTGCAGCGCGACGAGGAACGCGAGGTAGAACGACTCGCCCTGCGACTGCGCCTTGACGAGATCGTCCCAGCCGATCAGCGCGGGGACCAGGACCGAATGACCCAGGCTCGACACCGGAAACAACTCCGTCACGCCCTGTAAGAGTCCGATCACGATCGCCCGGAAGAAGGTCAGCATGGCCAGTCAGCCTCGCGCGACGCGGTCACGCGCGGCGCACGCCCTCGAAGTGCACGAACCGCGGATGGGGCCGACCGTGTCCCAAGCGGCGCGCCCAAGTAGTCGGGAGCGCTTTCGCCTCGGCCGCGGTCAGGTAACGCGCCGGCTCGAGGTCGATGCCGTTGCGCCGGAACTCCGGTTCGATCGCCTCGGCGACGTACTCCGGCGTCGGCACCGGCAGGTCTTCGTAGCGCGCCGGCGTCGAATCGAGCCAGATCTCGCCGTTGAGCGTGACGTGCACGAGCGCGCCCGGACGGGCGAGCGCCGCGATCCCGCCGACGACCTGGGGACGAGCGAGAACGATGCCTTCGAGCAACACGCCCCATGGCAACAACACGTCTACCTCGTCCGCGATGCGCTCGAGCTCGCCGGGCAGTGTTTCGATCGCGGCGCGCAGCAACACGAGATTGGGACGGCCACCGCGCGCCGCCTTGCGCGCCGCGCGGTACGCGATCTCACCCAGCGGCTCGTCGAGGGCGTCGAGTCCGAGCACCAGCCAATCCGAACGCTCCGAAGCGAGGTGATAGGCGTAGCGCGCGTCGCCGGTTCCGACGTCGACGGCACACTGGAGGTACGCGCCGCGCAGAGCCTCGAGCTCGGCCCGCGGCATGACGGAGGTACGGCCCTTGCCGACGACCCGGGTCAACGTCATGCGCGCTTCGCGATCGCGAGCACGCGCGTGTACGCCTGCTTGTGGCTCGTCCCGGGCAACTCGGCGAGCGCCTTCGCGAGTGTCTTGGGCGTGACACCCTGCCCGAGCAGTGCGCGCACGAGCCGATCGAGTTGCTCATCCGCGACCGCGTCGATCTCGCTCGTCTCTCCTCGAGCGCCCGCCGGCGGCGCGACCACGATCGTGAACTCGCCTCGCGCCTTGTCGGCCTCCGACATCTCGTCGGCGAGGTCACCCGCCGTGCCGCGCCGGAACTCTTCGAACACTTTCGTCACCTCGCGACCGATGCACACCTCCCACTCCGGGCTGACGGCCGCGAGATCGGCGAGCAGCCCGCCGACCCGGCGGGGTGCTTCGTGTACGACGAACGCGTCACCGCGCTCGATCAGATGCCGGAGCTCGGCCCGGCGAGCCGAGGAACGCCGAGGCAGGAAACCGGCGTAGGTGAAGCGATCGACCGCGAGCCCCGACGCACTCAGCACTGCGAGCAGCGACGAAGGGCCGGGCACCGGTGTGACCGCAAAACCCGCTTCGACCGCGCCACCCACCACGACGTAGCCGGGGTCGCTGCACAGCGGCGTTCCCGCGTCGCTGACCAGTGCGACCTTCGCGCCGCGCTCCATCTGCCCGAGCACTTCGCCGGTGCGCTCCGCCTCGTTGTGGTCGTGATAGCTGAGCACTCTTCCGCCGACGCGCAACCCGGTCCGCCGGGTCAGATCGCGGAAACGACGCGTGTCCTCGGCGAGTACGACGTCGACGGCTTCGAGCACCCGGCGGGCCCGCGGCGACAAGTCGTCGTCGTTGCCGATCGGGACCGACACCACGAAGAGCGCGCCGCGCCGGTCGCCAGTACCCAGCTCGCGGATCGTCACATGCAGCTCGGCCATCGGATCGCCGACGGCACGTACCAGCTCACGGTCGACGTCGGCCGCGCTCTTCGTCGCGTCGT
This sequence comes from Actinomycetota bacterium, assembly GCA_030774075.1. Taxonomy (GTDB): domain Bacteria; phylum Actinomycetota; class Acidimicrobiia; order IMCC26256; family PALSA-610; genus PALSA-610. Next base: position 2,171 of record JALYLU010000578.1, read on the forward strand.
ACGCGAACGTACGACCGCGCAGGCCCGGACCACGCCGGAACACGAGGGCGTCGTCGCCGAGAAAGAACGCGCTCATCGTGGCCGTGAAGGTGTCGCGCACGCCGGCGGAGTCGAGCGTGACTTCCACATCGCCACGCAGGCGCGCGAGCTCCCGGTCGTCATGCTCACTCCGCACTCCGAGCACGCACGTGGCGCGGCCGGTCACGTCGGTGTCGCGCGTGAGCTCGACGGTCTTGGTGTGGCTTCCCGAGATATGCGGATGCCCATGGCATCGAAATGTCACCGAGGCTGCCGCGCCCGGTCGATTCGGCGCCGCCATCACTTGTGAACCTACCGGACCCGCGGGCGGCCGCGGCACGTGCTTCACTGTTGTCCGTGACCGACCTGAGCGCCCGGGCGATCCTGACGCGCGCCGGAAGCGCGGAGCGGACGTTCGCTCGCAACGACCTGCGGACCAGCGCGGTGCTCGAGCGGTTCGTCGGCCGCCTCACCCGCGCGATGAGCGACGCGGGCTACTCGCAGCTCGACAAGCCCGGACCGAGCACGAACGTGGTGCTCCACTCGATCGATGCCGACTCGCCCCGGCCGTACCGGCGCAAGGCCGCACCGACATTCGTGATCGCGATCGCCGAGCTGGCCGAAGTGCCCGACGATCGCGTCGAGCTGCTGCGCATCGGCTACCCACTGCTCGTCCGGGCCCTGGCGAACCTCTGCGTCATGGTGAGCGATTCTGCGGACGGTCTCGTCGTGCGCTTCGTCACGCTCGAGCAGGGTGTCTACGGGGTCGGTCCCGGTTTCGCCGACGACGAGCTGTCGCGTCTCGCGTTCAGGCGGATCGAGCCGCTTGCCGCGTCGCAACTCGTCATCGCGAACGAGTTCGTGACCGACCTCCCCGAACACCTGTGGCAGGGCGACGAGCAGACGGCACAGATGTCGCGCGCCGGGCGCGCGCTCGATGCGCTCGATCTCGTCCCCGCGCCATTCCCGATCGAGGAGATCCTCGACAAACGCGAACTTCGCCACGTGCAGCTGTTGTACGGCATCGGCGGTCTGTCGTACGGCAATGTGAGCGCGCGCTACCTCGGTCACGACCTGCGCGGCGCCCCCGATCCCGCCGGCCCCGTCTACTGGATGAGCGCGAGCGGCGTCGACAAGACCGATCTACGCCTGATCGGCGAGCACATCCTGCTCGTACGCGGCTTCGACCCAGGGCGCGAGACGATGGTGCTCAGCGTTCCACCCGACGTCCCCGCTCGGCGCGT
>JALYLU010000579.1 GCA_030774075.1 Actinomycetota bacterium
GGGTCAGCCTGCACCGGCGTCGGGCGCGCTGCGCCGACCACCTCGTCCATCGCGACCGCGTGATCGAGTGGGTCTTCCTGCAATCCGGCGTCGTAGCAGAGGTACACGGGACCGGCGGGCTCCGTCGTCGCGATGCGGTATGCGCGCGCGAACGAGTTGGGAAAGTCGTCCACGGTCGCGGGTTGGTCGTCCCACTTCGTGAAGTTGCGGACCGCCTCGGCCTGCACCTGCGCGGTGTGGATCCAGTCGATCGCCGGTCGGCGTCGGTGCCGATCGACCGGGCCCGTCGCGCCGAGCAGCATGAGCGGAACACGATCGAGGTGGGCGTAGTACACGCCCATCGTCGAATGCAGCAGGCCGACGACGTCGTGGACGATCGCGCCCATCGGCCGACCGGTCGTCTTCGCGTATCCGTGCGCAACGTTGACCGCGACCTTCTCGTGCGTGCACAGGATGATCTCAGGCTTGCCCTCGCCGTAGTTCACGAGCGAGTCGTGCAGTCCGCGGTACGTGGCGCCCGGGTTGAGCGCGACGTACTCGATGCCGAAAGCCTGCAGGAGATCGACGATGACGTCCGAGCCGAAGCGGGGCGAGCGCGTCATAGCGCCCGCCCCGCCCTAGTTGAGACTATTTGCCGACGCCACGCTTCTCGGCGTCCGCGACGTACTTGTCCTCGATCACCTTGGTCACATCGAGGTCCTTCACCTTCGCGTTCGTCGCTACGAGCGTGTCTCGCGTTGAGTTGAACGACGCGACGGTCGGATGCGGGTACGACGGGAAGATCGTTCCGACGTAGAAGTCGTACGTCTGCGAGAGCGCCGCGGCGTCTTCGGCCTTGGCTGTGTCGAGCTTCAGTAGCTTGGCGAGGATCGGAATCGTCTTCGCCTTGTCCTTCTTCGCGATACCGATCGCCTCGATCTCCGCGTCGACGTACGACTGCACCGCCTGAGGGTTCTTGTCGGCCCATGATTTCAGCACGATGGTGCAGTTATCGGTGGCGGCGATCTTCTCGGCGCCGAGGTCATAGATGACCTTGAAGCCGGCGGCGAGGAGCTTGACGGTGTCTGGCGGATGGCCGGGGCCTGCGTAGGCGGCACCGCCGATCATGCCCGTCGCGAGATTCGCCGTCGATCCGAATGCCTGAATGGTCACGTCTTTTGCAGGGTCCAAGCCGAGCCGCTTGAGCGACTCCACGGCGGCGACGTACGCCGAGCCGCCGACGGTCGCAACGCCGACCGTCTTGCCCTTGAGGTCGGCGGGCGTCTTGTAGTCGGCCTTAGCGAGGAATTGCCACGGGGTCACTGGGACGAAGAGCGCGACGACCTGCATGTCGGATCCGCCGACGAATCCGCTCATCGCTTCCGTCCCACCGAAGTTGCCGATCTGCGTCTGGTTGGAGACGAGCGCGGCCGCGGACGGCGCGCCACCGTCGATGAGGCTTAGCTCGACGTCGAGGCCACGCTTCTCGAAGAGGCCAAGCTCCTTCGCCATGAACGGCGCGAGGTTCGCCGGGGTGACGTTGCCATACGACGACTTGATCTTGATCGGCGTCGGTGATGCCGTCGGTGCGACCGACGCCGCGACGGTCGGTGCCGAGCTCGCGGCAGGAGTGCTACCTCCGCACGTGCCGGCGATGAACAGCGCGGTGATCCCAAGAGCCAGGACACGACGAATGCGCATCCCACACCTCCGAGATTGCCGGTCCGCCCCGCAGGCGACCGAACCGCGAATGGTTATACCATTCGCCCGCGCTTCGGCGCGCTGAAACCGTTCCTGAGTGCTTTCGGCGGTGTGCCTAGCCTAGGCGGCGCGGCCCTCGAACATCGTGCGCAGCTCCGTCAGCCGCACACGCGTCGCGCGGAGGAGCGCGCCATCGAGATACGACGGCTGCAGGCCGGACGCCCAGTAGAGGACCCCTCGCCGGTTCGACTGTTCTGACTCTCGCTGTGTGCGCAGCGTCACATCACGTCCGAGGCCGTCGAACTCGAGCCAGGTCTCCCAGATACCGTCGATGCGCTCGAGCGCGTGGACCGACGCGGCGTATCCACGGCCCTCCGGATCGCGCACGACTTCCGAATACGTGTGCACGAGATCGTTCACGGACCGCTGTCATGCAGACGCAATGCCGTTACGCATTCGTGACATTCGCGGAAGCGCGGCCTCAGCCGCGGTCTTTTGGCCGCTCTCCTTTTCCGACCAGCCAACCCCAGCGGTCGAGCGCCTTTTGCTTTGTCGCTGGTGTCGGCAGCTGCGACCGGGGAAACTTGTCGCGCCACTCCCACGGGCGCGTCGCGTCGATGACCGCGCGTGACGAGAAGCCCTTCTTGTCGGGGTGGATGCGCGGGTCGAGCGGACCGCTCCACGCACGGGGAATGATGTCGATCGATTCCGCGGGCTCGGAGCGCGTGCACATCGCCCAGAGCACCTGCTCCAGGTCCATGACGTCGATGTCGTCGTCCACGACGACGACGTAGCGGCCGAGGTACGCCCCGGTGTGGACGCTCGCCGCAGCGTGGCCGACCTGGCGCGCGTGGCCCGCGTAGCGCTGGTTGATCGAGACCGCGTTGAATAGGCGCGAGCCGCCGACCTCGTGGCACCACACGCCGACGATGCCCGGGATGCTCGCGGCCTCGAGATCGCCGCGGAGGCGCGCTGACCGCATGAACGCGCGGTAGAAGGACTGCTCGTCCGGCGGCACGTTGGGCGGCGACGCGAGGATGATCGGGTCGTTGCGGTGGTAGATCGCGTGGACGCGCATCACGGGCTCTTCGCGCTCGCCCGATGCGTAGTAGCCGGTCCACTCGCCGAAGGGGCCCTCGACCGCCTTGTCGTTCGCTTCGGCGAAGCCCTCGATGACGATCTCGGCGTCGGCGGGGATCGGGAGGCCGGTCACCGGACCTTTCACGACGCGGTACGGCGCGCCGCGAACGCCGCCGGCCCAGTCGTACTCGGTGATGCCGTACGGGATCTCGGTGCACGCCGCGAGGAACAGCAGCGGGTCACCGCCGGGCACGAACGCGACCGGCATCTTCTCCCCGCGCGCGAACCATTTGTCGCGGTGCTGGCGCCCGTGCTTGCCGGGTGAGATGTAGAAGCCGAGGCGCGTTTTGTCGTGGACCATCACGCGGTATGTGCCGAGGTTCACCCAATGCTCGTCCGGATCGATCGTGACGTCGAAGCTGCCGGTGCCGAGGTAGCGGCCGCCGTCGAACTCGTGCCACTTCGGGGCGGGGAAGATCGTGCAATCGATCTGATCGCCGCGCAGGACGTTCTCGAAGACCGGACCGTCCTTCACGACCTCGGCGGCGATCGTCGGGATGCCTTTGCGCACGCGCTCTTGCCATTGCTTCACGAGCTCATGTGGTGACGCGTCGATCGGAAGTCCGAGCGTGACCGCGATGCGCGCGAACGAACCGAGCCCGTTCG
>JALYLU010000580.1 GCA_030774075.1 Actinomycetota bacterium
AACGTGGCCTCGCGCCAAACATCCCAACCGTCGTCGAACTGTCCGGTGTAGCGCTCGATCCATTCTCGGGGCGCGTGATGGGGCGAGTGACACGCGCCCGTCGCGAAGTAACAGAAGAACGGCCGATCCGCATCGACCGCGCGCAGGTCGGCGAGGAACTCGATGGCGCGATCCGCCAGATCCGCGCTCAGGTGATAGCCGTCCTCGGGCCGCGCGGGCGGGAGCACCGAGTGGTTGTCGGAGTAGAGCGACGGCACGAACTGATGGGTCTCGCCTCCGTGGAACCCGTACCAACGGTCGAAGCCGCGCGCGAGCGGCCACGACGTCCGGGACGCGGCCATGTGCGTCTCGTCCTCCGGCGTGAGATGCCACTTGCCGACCGCGTACGTCGCGTACCCGTGCGCCCGCAGGATCTCGGAGAGAAATCCGTTCTCGCGCGGGATCCGGCCCCAGTAGCCCGGGTAGCCGACGGCGAGGTCGGCGACGCGACCCATGCCGTTGCGATGATGGTTGCGTCCGGTGAGCAAGCAAGCGCGTGTCGGCGAGCAGAGCGCGGTCGTGTGGAAGTTGGTGAGCCGGATTCCGTCGCGGGCCAGGCCGTCGAACGTCGGCGTCGAGATGTCGGAGCCATAGCAGGCGAGCTGGGCGAATCCGACGTCGTCGAGGACGAGCAGGAGCACGTTCGGCGCGCCAGCCGGCGGCTCGGGATCCGGCGGCCACCATGGTGTCGACGTTCGCCAGTCCCGTCCGATCACACCTTGGAAATCCCCGTTCATGCCCCGAGTCTGCCAAGCCCGCCTCGGCGGCCACCCGTCCACATCCCTGTGCCGGGGAGTTCGGGGCGCGATAGACCCTCCGTATGAAGCTCGGACTACAGCTCGGGTACTGGGGCGCGCAACCAAATCCGTTCGCGATCGCGCTGGCTCAGGAAGCTGAGCGGCTCGAATTCGACTCGGTGTGGACCGCGGAGGCGTGGGGCTCCGACGCGTTCACCCCGGCGGCCTGGATCGGCGCGCACACCTCGCGGATCCGGCTGTGCACTGGCATCGTCCAGATCTCGGCGCGCACGCCGGCATCCTGCGCGATGCACGCGCTGACGCTCGACCACCTGTCGAACGGTCGCTTCACGCTCGGTCTCGGTGTCTCGGGACCACAGGTGGTCGAGGGCTGGTACGGACAGCCGTTCGGGAAGCCGCTGGCCCGCACGCGCGAGTACGTGGAGATCGTCCGGCGCATCCTGCGACGCGACGAGCCGGTCGAGTTCCACGGCGAGCACTACCGGCTTCCCTACGACGGACCGAATACGTGGGGTCTCGGGAAGCCGTTGCGTTCGATCACGCATCCGCTGCGCTCCGACCTCCCGATCCTGCTCGGCGCGGAAGGGCCGAAGAACATCGAGCTCGCGGCCGAGATCGCCGACGGCTGGATGCCGCTCTACTACTCGCCGTTCCGCCAGGACGTCTACGCGCAGTCACTGATTGGTGCGGCAGGCAAGCCGGGGTTCGAGGTGTGCGTCAACGTCATGGGCTGTCGAATCGTCGACGACATCGAAGAGGCGCTCATGCCGACCAAAGCCGCGCTCGCCTTCTATATCGGGGGGATGGGCGCCCGCAGCCGCAACTTCCACATGGAGCTGATGAGCCGTATGGGGTTCGAGGCCGAGGCGCACAAGATCCAGGACCTGTTCTTCGACGGGCGGCGCGAGGAGGCGATCCCGCTCGTGCCCACGCAGTTTGCGGACGAGATCTCGCTCGTGGGCTCGAAGGCGCGCATCCGTGAGCGGCTCGAGGCATGGAACGACAGCCCGGTCACCACGATCATCATCAACGGAGACGTCGAGACATTGCGGACGATGGCCGACCTCGTCGCCTGAGCGCCCGGTCTACCGACTGACGAGCGCGAGTCAGGGTTCGACGAAGTCGAGGCGCCCGGCCCGCTCGAACCGGCGCGCGACGTCGCTCCAGTCGAGCACGTTCCAGATTGCCTTCACGTAGTCGGGACGACGGTTTTCGTACTGCAGGTAGTACGCGTGTTCCCAGGCGTCGATGACGAGGAGCGGGACCCCGCCCTGACCGACGTTGCCCTGGTGGTCGTAGATCTGCTCGATGAAGAGGCGCTCGCCGAGCGGCTCCCACGACAGCGCACCCCAACCCGAGCCCTGCACTGTGGCCGCCGACTGCGTGAGCTGCTTCTTGAACGCGTCGAACGAGCCGAAGTGCTCGTCGATCGCGGCCGCGAGCTCGCCGTCGGGACGCTCGCCGCCGTGCGGTGAGAGGTTCTTCCAGAACAGCGTGTGCAACACGTGTCCGGAGAGGTTGAACGCGAGGGTCTTCTCGAGCCCGACGATCGCGCTGAGGTCGTCGGATTCCCGTGAGGCCGCGAGCTTCTCGAGCGTGCCGTTCACGCCGTCGACGTAGGCCTTGTGGTGCTTGTCGTGGTGGAGCTCGAGCATGCGAGCCGAGTAGTGCGGCTCCAGTGCCGCGTAGTCGTAGTCGAGCGGGGGAAGCTCGTAGGGCTTCATGATTCCTCCAAGAGTTGTTTCGCGGCCCGCGTCGCCAAATATCGTGAATCGGATGGGTTCGGTGCAACGCCTGCGGCCTGTGCGAACTTGTCGAGCGCGACGACGACCGCGATTCGGTCGTCATCGCCCATCCGCCGCATGACCGCGTCGAGCTCCTTCCGCCGCGCCGCCATCACGTCCTCGACCACTGATGTACCCATCAACGTCAACGCAATCACCACCTCGCGCCGGTCGCCGGCGGACGGGACTCGCACGACCAGGCCGCGTGCGACCAGTCGGTTGCACATCCGGGTCATGGTCGACGCGTGCACGGCCAACCGGTCGGCCAGCGCGCTCACAGTCTGCGGACCTGCGGACGCGAGCACGACGAGCGACCGGAACTGGGGCAGCGTGACGTCGGCGTTGACGGCCGAAAGGGATCGCGAGGTAATCGCTACGAGCGCCCGGCTCGCTCGGAGGAGCGCGTCGACGACCGGATCGGCCATGGCATCGGGGAAGTCCGGGGCGTCCCCGCTCATCGACTCGTCCAAGCCGTGTTCGGGTGCATAGCGCGTGCGCCGTCCTTTCGCCGGGTAACCCGGGGACCGATCCTACGGGTGACCGCGCGCACGAGCACGATCGCCGCCGGGGCTTGACCGAGGCGGGCGCGCCGCCTACACAGGCCGCATGGCGGATCTCGAAGCGCGGCTGTTGGAGGTGCTGGCACCACAACACGTCCTGCTCGGCGACGCGATCGGCGAGGATTACACGCACGACGAGGCCTTGACGGCCACTCCGGTGCGACCTCTCGCCGTCGTGCGGCCCGGTTCGACCGGTGAGGTCGCCGCGATCGCGCGCGTCTGTGACGAACTGCACGTGCCGGTGACGGCTCGCGGCTCGGGTACCGGATTGTCCGGAGC
>JALYLU010000581.1 GCA_030774075.1 Actinomycetota bacterium
CACCCGGAGTACTCAACACCCGAGTGCGCGGACCCGCTCGAGGCGACGCTGTTCGACAAGGCGGGGGAGCGGATCCTCGCCCGCTCGATGGAAGCCGCTCGCCGGCTGCTGCCCGCGGGGCAGGAGATCGTCGTCTACAAGAACAACAGCGACGGCAAGGGCAACTCGTACGGCTGCCACGAGAACTACCTCGTCGATCGCAACGTTCCGTTCGCCGCACTCGTGCGCAATCTCATCCCGTGGTTCGTGACCCGCCAGGTCTTCACCGGCGCCGGCAAGATCGGCTCGGAGAACGGCGCCGACCCCTGCGACTACCAGATCAGCCAGCGCTCCGACTTCTTCGAGGAGGAGGTCGGTCTCGAGACCACGTTGAAGCGCCCCATCGTCAACACGCGCGACGAGCCGCACGCGGATCCCCAGAAGTACCGCCGGCTGCACGTGATCGTCGGCGACGCAAACCTCTGCGAGGTCGCGACGTTCCTGAAGGTCGGCGCGACCGCGATCGTCCTCGCGATGATCGAGGACGGCTTCATCGACAAAGATCTGTCGATCGCATCGCCCGTCGCCGCGATCCGCGGGGTGTCGCACGACCCGACATTGCAGTCGACCGTCGACTGCACCTCGCTCGGTCGCTGCACCTCGATCGAGCTGCAATGGGAGTTCCTGCGGCTCGCGCGCAAGTACGCCGACGAGTCCGGCCTCGACTGTTGCGGACCGGAGGCGATCGGCACGCTCGTGCTGGATCGCTGGGAATCGGTGCTCGGAGCGCTCGAGTCCGATCCGTCGTCTCTCGACGGCCAGCTCGATTGGGTCACGAAGCTCGAGCTGCTGCGCGCGTACGCGGATCGAGACGCACTGGCCTGGAACAACCCGAAGCTCGAGCTCCTCTCCGTCCAGTACCACGACGTGCGTCCCGGGCGCTCGCTGTACGAAAAGCTCGTTCGGGGTGGCAGGATCGAGCGCCTGCTCCGGGAGGACGACGTGATCGCCGCGATGGCCGATCCGCCCGTGTCGACCCGCGCGTATTTCCGTGGAACATGCCTCGCTCGCTGGGCAGACTCGGTGGTGGCGGCCAACTGGGACAGCCTCGTGCTCGACGTCGGAATCGAGCCGCTGCGAAGGATCCCGATGATGGAGCCCACGCGTGGTAGCAAGGTGCATGTCGCCGAGCTCTTCGGTCAGGTATCGACACCCCGCCAACTCGTCGAGCGACTGACGGCGAGCTGAAGGTTGTCGCAGGAGGTCCGTCATGGCTGAACGAGAACGCAAACAGAAACCGGCTCCCAAGGAACGCGAGGAAGTCGTCGACGAAGAGGTCGCGTCGTCGTCCGAGCGCGGCGAGAAATTGAAGGAAGACATCGACGATCTCCTGGACGAAATCGACTCGGTGCTGGAGGACAACGCTGAGGAGTTCGTTAGGTCGTACGTGCAGAAGGGCGGTCAATAAGCTACGTCCAACGGGCGTAGCTGTCGCACGTCGCTCGTACGATCGACGAGTGAAACACTGCAAAGCGTGTGGCGAATCGAAGCCGCTCGACCAGTTCTATCGAGCCGCTGGAATGGCCGACGGCTACCGAAGCGATTGCATTCCGTGCAATCTCGCCGCCAAAAAGGCCCGCACCGCGCTCGACCCGCAAGCGAACCGCGATCGCGTGCGCCGCTGGCAACTCGCGAACCCGGAACGGTATCGAGCCAAGCAACTCGAATACGCGACAAGCGGCAAGAAGAAGCTCGCCGATCGAAAGAGCTACCTGAAGCGCAGGTACGGGATCACGATCGCGGAGTACGACCGCATGTTCGAAGAACAAGGCGGGGTCTGCGCGATCTGCGGTGAGCCTCGGCCCGAGGAACGCACGCTGCACGTCGACCATGATCACGAGACGGGCGTCATCCGCGGGCTGCTGTGCTTCCGGTGCAACAACGCGCTGGGGGACTTTCGCGAGGAGTACGAGCTCTTCCAGCGGGCGGCCGATTATCTCGATCGAGACGACGAGCTTGCGGCGCTCGCCCGGGATCGTGTCCTTGCCCTGGCCGGATGACCACGACGGTAGGCTCCCGCGCCGATGCCCGACCCGAGCCTCCCTCTGTTCGCCCCGTCCGTCGACCCGGGGCCGTCGTTCGCCGACGTGCTCCGTAGGCTCGCGCCCCACCAGCTTCCGGGCGCGGGGATCGACTCACCATCGACGCTCGACATCCCGCACGGCACGACGGTCGTCGCCATCCGCTTCGCCGGGGGCGTGATCATGGCGGGCGACCGCCGCGCCACGGCCGGCTTCATGATCGCCAGCCGGCGCATCGAGAAGGTGTTCGCGGCCGACGACCTCTCCGGCGTCGCCATCGCCGGCGCGGCCGGACCCGCGATCGAGATGGTCAAGCTGTTCCAGGTGCAGCTCGAGCACTACGAGAAGGTCCAGGGCGAGACCCTCAGCCTCGAGGGCAAGGCCAACCAGCTCGGCCAGCTCGTGCGCGCCAACCTCCCCGCCGCGATGCAGGGCTTCGCGGTCGTGCCGCTCTTCGCGGGCTACGACACCGCCCGCGAACGCGGCCGGGTCTTCAGCTACGACGTTACGGGTGGCCGCTACGAAGAGCTCGACTTCCAGGCGCAGGGCTCGGGCAGCGTTCACGCCCGCAACTGGATCAAGGCGGGATGGAGCGAAGGGCTCTCCGCCGACGACACGATCGTCCTCGCGATCGCCTCGCTCTTCGCGGCCGCCGACGAGGACGTCGCGACCGGCGGTCCCGACCTCGTGCGCCGGATCTTCCCGACGGTCGCGGTCATCGACGACCAGGGCTACCGGGCGCTCGGCGACGACGACGTCGAAGCCCGCAGCCAGGCCCTCCTCCAGGGCGTCGAGCGCGGAGGGCACGAGTCATGAGCACGCATGAGAAGGTCGTGACCTCATGAGCATGCCGTTCTACGTCTCGCCCGAACAGGTCATGAAGGACCGCGCGGATTACGCGCGGAAGGGCATTGCTCGTGGTCGCAGCCTCGTGGCGCTGGAGTGCCCCGCCGGCGTCCTCATCGTCGCCGACAACCCGTCGCGCACGCTCTCCAAGATCAGTGAGATATACGACCGCATCGCATTCGCCGCCGTCGGCAAGTACAACGAGTTTCAGATGCTGCGCGTCGCCGGCGTTCGCCACGCCGACATGAAGGGCTTCTCGTACTCGCGAGAGGACGTCAGCGCGAAGGAGCTCGCCAATGCCTACGCGCAGACACTCGGCCAGGTGTTCACCCACGAGATGAAGCCGCTCGAGGTCGAGATCCTCGTGGCCGAGGTGGGCCTCGCCCGCGACGGCGACCAGCTGTTCCACATCATCTACGACGGCACCGTGCAGGACGAAGACCGCTTCAGCGTGCTCGGCGGCGACTCCGACGCCATCCGGGGTCGCATGGAGAGCGCGTACAC
>JALYLU010000582.1 GCA_030774075.1 Actinomycetota bacterium
GCCCGCGCCCGCGCCCGCTACTTGGGCGAACGACGCCCCGTCGGCTGTCCCCGCTGAACGCGACAAGACCGCACGCGAGCCGACGCGTTCGGAGTCAATCTGACGTCGCGAAAGGACGTTCCCAGCGCCACACGACCCCGTCGTCGGGGTCGACCAGCTCGCCGACGCGCATGAACCCGCAACGATGGAGCACTGTCGTCGAGGCAGACGGTTCCGGCAGCGTGTGCGCAACGACGAGTCGCACGCCCGCGACACGAGCTCGGGCCACGAGCTCACGCACCGCCGCGGTTGCGATCCCCCTCCGCCGGCGCTCGGGCGCGACCGCGTAGCCCAGCTCGGCCGTCCCGTGGGCGGGCGCGCCCTTCCAACCGCCATTGCCAACGAGGGCGCCGTCGTCGTCGAAGAAGAGATGCACGCCCCAAAGTGTCGGCGCGCCAGTCCGTGCTGCCTGCAACGCGAACGAGATCGCCTCGGGGAACGGTGCCCACCCCGGGACAACCGGCACGCCGAATCGGGCTGTGAACACGTGGTCGCCCTCGGCCAACGCCTCCAGCCACGTCAATGTCGCCGGTTCGACGCGAATCACCTCGCGATGATGACAGTAGAGGGGCTCGATCGCCCTGCGTTCCCGTGGGCTGACGAAGAACAGCGTCGATCAAGTTGTCACCGAGTACGGCGTCCGACATCACGTGGCGTGCTCCGAAAGTCCTCGATGAACCACCTTTGCCGCAATGAGCGGACGTCTTGTCTACAGAGTTCGAAGCGCGTATTGCAGATTGCGGATCGCGCGCACAGGCTTCGCGACATGGATCGGGTGTAATTGCAGGCCACAGTGGGAGGACGACTCGTGCGGACGTACCGGCTGCTGGTCCTGGTGGTTGCGGTCGCGCTGTTGTGCGCGAGTTGTGACTGATTGCAGTGGGGCGGGAGCGCAAGCCACGCGGGCTCTGTCGCCGAAGCGAATATCGGAACGACGAACGTGGCCGCGCTGGTTCCCTCGTCGGTGACGGGGAACGCTCCTACGGGCCAGGTCGTCATCGGAAACGGCCTGGTGTTCGCGGAACGCGACGGCGTGTTGACCGCCTACGACGTCCGAACTTACGGCGTCGTGTGGACGGCTGTGCTCCCGGCCGGAAGCACAGTCGGTGCAAGACGTTGATCCCCAAGGCAACCTCGTGTGGCAGTGGACGGGAAGCGACCACCTGAACCCGGCGACCGAGGCGACGACCCTGCCCGTGCCGAGCGCGGCCCTGAATGGTGAGACGGTCTATGACCCCTTCCATTGCAACTCGATCTATGCAAACCCGAACGGAAACCTTCTCGTGTCGGCGAGACATCTCAACGCGGTCTTCGAGGTCCGCCGTTCCGACGGCAAGATCCTCTGGAAGTTGGGCGGTATGCCGACGAACAAGGACGGCGCGGCGATCGTCCGGATCCAAAACGACGCGGACGGGGGCTTCGTCCAGCAGCATGACGCCCGATACATGCCCAACGGCGACATCAGTTTCCTCGACAACCAAAGCCCGCAGACGAACCTGCCGGCCCGCGCCATCGAATACTCGTTGAACCTCACGACGATGGTCGCCCAGCCGGTCTTTTCGTTCGCCGCGCCTACGGCGGTTCCAACCTGCTGCATGGGCAGCTTCCGTCGTTACGGTGACGGACACGATGTCATCGGCTGGGGTCTCCTCAACCCGCGCGGCGGCCTGGTGCTCACCGAGCTCGATGCGGCCGGCAATGACGTCCTCGACATTGGGTTCGTCGGAGGCGGCTCGTCATATCGTTCGGTGAAGGTGCCCCCGCCGCGCTTCGACGTCAACGTGCTGCGCCGCACGGCGGTCGCTAGTTGCGACGCGTTCCGCGGATACCTCATGGAGGACGCTTCGTGGTTGACAGATAATGGCAGATCACGGAGCGCGATGATCCAGACAACTTATTGAACAAGGCAGGTCGGGTATGCCGTGATCTCAACCGCGAATGCGTTACGATCGCCAAAACGGGCGTACTGAAATAGCGCAACTGGCGAAAGAGACGGTCCACGAATGGCAGACCGATTTGGCGCGTGACTTCGCTGGCGAGGTCTGCCGCTGATCATGTGGGCCGGACTTCGATGATCTGTGAGGGAGCAGGGATGAGAAACGTCATGAGAGGTTTCCTGATTGTCACCGGGATGACTGCCATGCTCGTCATCGGGTTTGCGAGCTCGGCGTCTGCGTTCGGTCCGCCGCCCGGAGCGCCGACGATCACGTGTGACAACGTCTCGATCGACCCACCGTCGGTGTCGTGGATCAGTGAGACGTTCTCCGGTTTCATCAATGGGGTCGCCTTCACGAGGACGGTCAGCTACGGCGCACCGACGCCGCACATCGCGAGCGCGGACATCAGCGACCTGACGACGGCGACCGGCCCGTTGCACATCACCGCGAGCGCGACGTGGACACTCGGTCCTGGGAGCAGTGGGACCGCCGACGTCACGCTGACATGCCATGCCGCGCCCCCCGTGTCCGTGGAAGGGGTGACGGCGACGTCAGCGCCCACCACGACAACGACTACGACCATGCCTGCGACGACGAGTACGACGATCGCTCCGAGCACAGCGACTCTGGCGACCGACGCGACGCCTCCGAGGTCTTCGTTGCCGCTCACTGGAGCCTCGACCCGGCCGCTCGCCACCACCGGTGCGCTCGCGGTCCTGGCCGGGCTCGCCGCCGCACTCGGTACGAAGCGGCGTCGCAAGCACACGGCATGACCGACGACAGCTGTTACGCGGTCTTCTGCCAGACCGAGACGTGTTCCGTGCTGTCGCTCGTGAACGGCTGACGGCTCCAGTCGCTCCAGCGTTCGCGCAACGTCATTCCGGCAAGCCGCGCCATCAGGTCCAGCTCGGATGGCCATACGTAGCGATGCGGCGTCGAGAAGGTTTCCAGCCGGCCGTCGATCACCCAGTAATGGTGAGAGAACGCGATTTGTGTCGCGACGTCGTACTCTTCGAAGCCGAGATGCGTTGGAGTCACCGTGAACGCGTGGATGGTCTCGCCGACCGGGAGACGTTGAAGCTCCGGGATGTATACCTCGATGACGAAGCATCCGCCGGGTTCGAGATGCGCGGCGGCGTTGCGGAAGCACTCCACCTGTTCGTCTTGCGTGGTCAGGTTCGTGATCGTGTTGCGGACGAGGTAGACGAGCGTGAACCTTCGGTCCACCTTGGTGGTCGCGAAGTCGCCGATCGTTACGCCGACGTCGGCCGCGCCCGGCTTCCGTTGCAGCTGCGCGACCATGGCCGGCGACAGGTCGATCCCGTGCACGTGAACGCCGCGCAGGCTGAGGGGTAACGCGATGCGACCGGTACCGATGCCGAGTTCAAGGGCGGCGCCCTGTCCCGCCAGATCTGCGAGGAAGCTCACAGC
>JALYLU010000583.1:0-1651 GCA_030774075.1 Actinomycetota bacterium
GTACGGAACGTCACGACGACCTCGTCGGGCCCGACCGTGAACAGCTCCGCGTCGTGGATCACGTTCGGGAACGACGACCGAGGCGTCCCGAGAGCCGCCACGGCCCTCGCTGCAACAGCGCGCGCTGCGCCGATCGGCGCGACGCGTCGACCCAGGCACTGATGTGCACGCTCGACGGCGCGGTGTCCGTCGCGGCGGCGGCCTGCCGTTGCTGCAACGCGACCGCGACTGCAGTGACCGCGGCCACCTCCTCGGGAGTCAAAGCGGCGTGTTCCCGTGCTTGCGCGACGGCAACTGCTCGCGCTTCGTGCGCAGCATGTCCAATGCGCGAGCCAACATCCGCCGGGTGTCGCGCGGATCGATCACGTCGTCGACGTACCCCCGCTCCGCGGCCTGGTACGGGTTGAGGAACCGGTCCTCGTACTCGAGTATCAGCTCGGCGCGCCGCGATTCGACATCCGCCGCCGACTCGATGTCCTTGCGGAAGATGATGTTGACCGCGCCGTCGGCGCCCATCACGGCGATCTCGGCCGACGGCCAGGCGAAGGCGATGTCGGCGCCGATCGACTTCGAGTTCATGACGACGTACGCGCCGCCGTAGCCCTTTCGGGTGATGATCTGCACCCGCGGTGTGGTCGCTTCGCAGTAGGCGTAGAGCAGCTTCGCACCGTGGCGAATGATCCCCCCGTACTCCTGATCGGTTCCCGGTAGGAAGCCCGGCACATCGACGAACGTCACCAAAGGGACATTGAAGGCGTCGCAGGTGCGCACGAAACGCGCGGCCTTCTCGGACGCGTCGATGTCGAGACATCCGGCGAGAACCTGCGGCTGATTGCCGACGATGCCTACAACGTGGCCGTCGACCCGCGCATATCCGCAGACGATGTTCATCGCCCACAGCGGGAAGACCTCGAAGAACTCGCCGTCGTCGACGATGTCGGTAATGACCTTCTTCATGTCGTAGGCGCGGTTCGACGAGTCGGGGATGAGGTCGAGCAGCGCGTCACACGAACGTTCGGGATCGTCGGTCGTCTCGAAATGCGGGGGATCCTCGAGGTTGTTCGACGGCAGGAACGACAGCAGGTAGCGGACCTGCGCGATGCAGTGCTGCTCGTCATCTGCAACGAACGTCGCGACGCCCGACTTCGTCGCGTGCGTGAGCGCACCACCCAGTTCCTCGTGGGTGACCTCTTCACCGGTCACGGTTTTCACCACGTCGGGACCCGTGATGTACATGTTCGAGACGCCCTTCACCATGAAGATGAAGTCGGTCATCGCAGGCGAGTAGACCGCGCCGCCCGCGCACGGCCCGAGCACGACCGAGATCTGCGGGATCACTCCCGACGCCTTCACGTTGCGGAGGAAGATGCCTCCGTAGCTCGCGAGCGAGACGACGCCCTCTTGGATGCGCGCGCCTCCGCCGTCGTTGAGGCCGACGAGCGGCGCGCCGGTGGACTCGGCGAGGTCCATCACCTTGTGGATCTTCTCGGCGTACACCTCACCCAGCGCGCCGCCGAAAATCGTGAAGTCCTGGCTGAAGACGAAGATCTTGCGGCCGTCGACCAGGCCCCAGCCCGTGACCACGCCGTCGGTGAGCGGACGGTTGTTCTCGATCCCGAAGCCGTGCGCCCGGTGACGGGCGAGCATGTCC
>JALYLU010000583.1:1661-3402 GCA_030774075.1 Actinomycetota bacterium
AGCCCTGGTCGAGCAGCAGCTCGATGCGCTCACGCGCGGTGAGCTTGCCGCGCTCGTGCTGACGCCTGACTGACGCCTCGTTGCCGGGCGCGCGCGCCTCTTCCTTCAGCTTGGCGAGTTGCTCGAGCCGCTCGTTGATCGGGTGAGGAGTGTCGGACATGGCGCTCAGGCTAGTGCGCGTCCCTCGGCCTTACTCCTGGACGAGCTCGATCAACGTGCCGAATGCCGTCTTCGGGTGGACGAACGCGACGGTCGTTCCCCGGCTACCGGGTCGGGGTTTTTCGTCGATGACCCGATGACCGTGCGCCTTCACCGACTCCAATGCCTGCGCGCAGTCGGCGACGCGGTAACCGACGTGGTGGATCCCTTCACCCTTCGTCGCGAGATACTTCGCGACGGTCGAGTCGTCGCGCGTCGGCGTCAGCAGCTGCACGTAGGACTCTGCGACCTTCAGCAGCGCTTCCTCGACCCCGTCCCGCTCCACGATCTCGCGGTGCTCGACTTCGCAGCCGAATGTCTCGCGGTAATAGTCGACCGCGGCCTCGAGGTCGTTGACGGCAATCGCGACGTGGTCGATCTCGGTGAGCAGCATGTGCGGGATTGTACGACCCGGCTCTTCACACGCGTGCGCCGGGGCGCGTCAGCCGGCGAACCGGCGGAACAGCGTGATCTGGTCGAGATGACGTTCACGCGTTGCCTCGTCGACCACGCCGAGTCCTTCTTCCGGCGCGAGACACAGCACCGACACCTTGCCCTCGACGAGGTTGTGATGCACCTGTAGCGCGGCATCGCCGGTCTGATCGAGCGGGAACACCTTCGACAACGTGGGATGGATCCGAGCCTCGGCCACGAGACGATTCGCCTCCCATGCTTCGCGGTAGTTCGCGAAATGGCAGCCCTTCAGCGTCTTCAAGTTCATCCAGAGATAGCGGTTGTCGTACTCGATCTTGAACCCCGAGGTCGCCGCGCACGTAATGATCATCCCGCCGCGCTTGGCCACGAATACGGACGCGCCCATCGTGGACCGGCCCGGATGCTCGAACACGATGTCGACGTCGCGCCCGATCAAACTGCGGATCTTCTTGCCGAATCGCAACCACTCGGCCGGATCCTGCTCGGTGTCGTCCGCATTCCAGAACTTGTAGTCGTCGGCCCGACGGTCGATGACGGCCTCGCACCCCATCTCGCGAAGGAGCTCGGCGCGCCGCTCCGACGACACGACACCAACCGGCGTCCCGCCGCCGTTGATCACGTACTGCGTTGCGTACGCGCCGATCCCACCCGTCGCTCCCCATACGAGCACGGCTTGGCCCTGCGACATCTGAGAACCGTTCCGGCTGACGATCATGCGGTAGCTCGTGGAATTGCACAGCGCGTTGCACGACGCCTCCTCCCACGTGAGGTGCGCCGGCTTCGGCATGAGCTGGTTCGCCTTCACGACCGCGATCTCGGCCAAGCCGCCGAAGTTCGTCTCGAATCCCCAGATGCGCTGGTTCGTCGCCATCATCGAGTCGTCGTGCGCCGAGGGATCCTGGTCGTCGACGTGCAGGCAGTGCACCGTGACCACGTCACCCGGCTTCCAGTTGCGCACCGCGGAGCCGACCCGTAACACGACGCCACTCGCGTCCGATCCGATCACGTGGAAGGGCTGGTCGTGGCGCTTGCCCCACACACTCTCGCGACCGAGACGCTTCAGGAACCCGAACGTCGGCAGCGGCTCGAAGATCGACGTCCACACCGT
>JALYLU010000584.1 GCA_030774075.1 Actinomycetota bacterium
GTCGTCGTCGTCTGGTTGGCCGAGTCGAAGGCCCTGGTCGCACGCGAACGAAGGGCGCGCGTCCTGGTCGTCGAGCTGATGCGGCGGAATGCGCGGCCGCTCGCAATCGCGGGCGCAACGATCGCGGCCGTCGTCCTCGTTGCATGGGACCGGCCCCGGCCTCTCGTCGTCTTCTCTACGGTCGCGGCCGTCGTGCTCTGGGAGGCGTTGTGCCTCGCCGCCGGGCGAGTCGGCCCTCAAAGTGGCACCGAGGGTCCGACGGCAGCAAACTGACAGCCGTGCGGTTCCGCGTCGAGCACGAGTTTCCCGGCGCGCGCAACGCAGTCGCCGACATCCTCTGCGATCCCGCGTTCCACACCCGGCTCGAGCTCCCCGATCTGAGTCGGCCGGAGGTTGTCGAGCAATCGACGATCGGACCCGAGCGGATCCTGCGACTCCGTTACGAGTTCGTCGGTCACCTCGACCCGATCGCACGCCGGATTCTGGCCGGCCGCCGGCTCACGTGGATCCAGGAGCTGCGGCTCGACATCGCGACGTACGTCGGCCTCCTCTCCTTCGCGGCCGAGGCCGAAGCCGACCGGCTGTACGGATCCGCCGACGTCACGCTCGAGGCTCTCGACGGCGCGCGCACCCGCCGGCGCGTGGCCGGCGAGCTGTTCGTGCGGGTGCCGATCGTCGGCGGGAGCGCCGAGCGCCGAATCGTCCCCGGCCTCGTCCGTCGTCTCGACGTCGAGGCCGACGCGCTCACCGCGGCGCTCGCCGCCGCGGGTTGAAACGCGGTTTCACTGCGCCATGAACTCTTCGGCGACGAAGAGGGTGTCGCCCGAGTAGGCGACGCCGACACCGATCGACGTGATGCGCGTGTTCAGCATGTTGGCGGCGTGTTCGGCCGAACCCTCGAACCCGCTTTCGAGCCCCGCGATGTTGGTAGCGGGCGCGGCTGCACCGACGTTCTCTTCCAGCAGCGTCCAGCTCGCCGTGATGCCACTCGTCACGTCGGAGTGACAGATCGTCGGAGCGCTCGCACCGCCGCCGCAGTTGCCGCCGGCCATCCACGCGGCCCACAAGTGCGCTTTGTCCTCGAGGTTCGAGTGCACGGAGAGCGCACCGAGCCCGTGAGCGCCGCGGAAACTGTTGACCGCGTCGATGATCTGCGCCTCGGTCGCATTCGGTGGCGCGCTCGCCGTCGAGCTCGACGCGAGCTCCGCGCGTATCTGCGTGCAGCTCGCCAGCGTGAGCGCGACGAACAAGGTGAGAAGGATGGCCGTGCAGCGGTGAAGGACTGATTCTCTGCGTTTGGGCATGAGGGTCAGTCTTGCCATGCGACCCGCCCGGAACGCGAACCCCCCGCGTTCTGCCTGGTCAGAGACGTGACCCTCCGACGGCCTTCAGCAATGCCTCGTTCGGTTGATCGGGCAGCGCGTCCAACGGACGCCCGAGCTCGGCAACCGTCGGACCGAACTCGGCTGCGAGCGGAGCGAGTGCCTCGAGCGAGAAGTCGTAGAGCCGAGCCGAGTTTCCTGCGAGCAGTTGCTGCAGCTCGGCCGGATCGGTGTCGTGGAAAAGCTGTCGCAGGTGCTCTCGGGTGTACGGCCAGGTTCCCTCGTCGTGCGGGTAGTCGCTCCCCCACATGAACTTGTCGATACCGATCACCTCGCGGGCTCGGGCGTCGTCGGGACCGGGCTGGCTGACACCGACCCAACAGTTCTGGCGGAAGTAGTCGCTCGCGAGCTGCGGCAGCTTGTGCTCCTCCGTGTAGCGGAGCTCCCCCGTCGCGCCGGTCGTCCTGATCTTCTCGATGAGCTGGTCGAACCGTTCGAGCATCGGCGGCAACCATGCGCAGCCCATCTCCGTCATCACGAACTGCAAGCGCGGATGACGCTCGAAAACGCCGGAGAGGAGCAACTGAACGAAAGGCCGCTGGGAGTAGAACGAAACCTCGGCGATGTAGAGGAGATCGGCGACGGGGTACTTGCCGTAGTTCGGCAGACCCGTACCGCCGTGACTGTTCACCTTCACGCCGAGGTCTTCGCACGCGGACCAGAGTGGATCGTAGATGGGGTCGTAAAGCGGCTTGACGTAGTCGACGTCCGGCGGGACGGCCGAGATCAACACGCCGCCACGCAATCCGTGCTCGCTGATCCAGATCGCGTCCTCGATCGCGTCGTCGACATCGTTCAAGAAGATCTGGCCGATGCCGGCGCGGCGCTCCGGAAATCGGGCGCACCAGTCGGCAAGCCATCGGTTGTGCGCGCGGATGCCCGCGAGACGATGCTCGTACTCGTCGGGCTTCGGCGGCCGGGCAAACAGGACGAAGCTCGGGAAGAACGGCGGCACCGTGTTCGGGAATACGACCTCACCCACGATGCCGTCGGCTTCGAGTTGGGAATTACGCAAGTCGTCGTCCCAGTTGCGCAGACGCCGGTTGCCGCGCAGATCGGAGAACGGGTTGCGGTATTTCTCGCGCCACGCGTCGAAATCACTGAGATACCGCGCCTCGAGGTAGTCGCGATAGGCGTCGTGGCTGGCACCGGCGTGACAGTCGGCGGAGATGATCGTGTAGTGATCGGTGCTTGACAACGACATCGTGACCTCGATTCGACGGGCCCGCGCGCAGGGTACCCCGGAGCGACGTTCGCGCCGCCGCCGGTCACGGCAGACTGACCGCATGACGCTTCGCCCAACGCCGATTCTCGCCGTCGCGCTCGCAGTGGTCCTGGCGGCCACTGCTGCCCCTGCCTTCGGCGGTTCGAGCTGGCCCGTTCATCACGGGAACGCGCAACGGACCGGCAACGACACCTCCGAGCCGCCGCTGCTTCCCGCACACCAGGCATGGCAGCGACCGCTCGACGCTGCGGTCTACGCCCAACCGCTCGTCTTCAACGGGCGCGTGTTCACCGCGACGGAGAACAACACCGTGTACGCGCTCGACGCGCACGACGGTGGCGTGTTGTGGTCGCGGCACCTTGGGCCGCCGATGACGAACGTCAGCTCGCAGGTCGGCTGCGGCAACGTCGATCCTCTCGGCATCCTCTCCACGCCGGTGATCGATACGAGAACGAACACGATCTACGCGGTCGCGACGATCCAGGATTCGGTAAACCACATTCACCACCAGCTCATCGGGCTCGACACGCTCACGGGCGCGCCGAAGGTCTCCGCGAACGCCGACCCCGGCGGGACACAGAACCCGCTGTTCATCCAGCAACGCGCCGGCCTCGCCCTCGGTAACGGTCGCGTGTACATCGGTTACGGGGGCTACTCGGGCGACTGCGGTCCGTATCACGGCTGGTTGGTGTCGCTCGATGAGGCCGGGCACGGCAAGGTCGCGTTCAACGTCACGCCCAACTCGGCGCTCGGCGCGATCTGGGCAACCGGCGGCGCGACGATCGACACG
>JALYLU010000585.1 GCA_030774075.1 Actinomycetota bacterium
CCTCGCCATCGTTGTGGTCGCCACTTCGGCCGGTTGCTCATCGAGCGCATCGTCACGGGCGGAACCATCCACGAGCACGTCAACCCCACCGACGACGGGGATCCACCGGATCAAACCGGGAATCGAGAAGATCAAGCACATCGTGATCATCATGCAGGAGAACCGGTCGTTCGACTCGTACTTCGGCACGTTCCCGGGCGCGGATGGCATTCCGTCGAAGAACGGACGGTTCACAGTGTGCCTGCCGCGTCCGTCGGGCGGGTGCGAGGCACCGTTCCACGACTCATTCGACGTCAACAGCGGCGCCGGCCACGCCAATCCCGAAGCGATCGCAGATATCCACGGCGGTCGGATGGACGGCTTCGTCCGGCAAGCGGCGTCCAGCCAGCGTGGCTGTCGCGCCATCCAGGATCCCGCGTGCGCGCAGAGCCTCCAGTCCGACGTGATGGGATATCACGACGCCCGCGAGATCCCGAACTACTGGACGTACGCGAAGGACTTCGTCCTCAACGACCGCATGTTCGAGCCGGTCACGTCGTGGAGCCTCCCGCAGCACCTCTACATGGTCTCGGCATGGTCGGCACGGTGTGCATCGCGCTTGCCGTCGAGCTGTCGCAACGACATCACCGGGCCGTATTCGTTCAAGGAGCAACAGCGCTTCGTGGATCGCGCGATCGCCACCGGGACCGCGCCCGTACACGACGCGTGGACCGACATCACCTATCTCCTCCACAAGCAGCACGTGAGTTGGGGCTACTACGTCGAAGCCGGGAAGGAGCCCGACTGCGCCGACGATTCCGCGACGTGCACGGCCCCGCCGCAGGACTACAAGACCCCTGGGATCTGGAACCCGCTTCCCCTGTTCAGCGACGTCCAAACCAATGGACAACTCAAGAACGTGCAACCGGTGGAGTCGTTCTTGTCCGCGGCCAAGGCCGGGAAGTTGCCGGCCGTGTCGTGGATCACTCCCGCCCAGGTCCACTCCGAACATCCACCCGCGAGCGTCCACGCCGGGCAGGCGTGGGTCACCAAACTCGTCAACAACGTGATGCGAGGGCCCGACTGGAAGTCAACGGCGATCTTCGTGTCGTGGGACGACTGGGGCGGCTTCTACGACCACGTTGCGCCTCCGAAGGTCGACGGGAACGGCTACGGCCTCCGCGTACCCGGCCTCGTGATCTCGCCCTATGCGAAGCGCGGATACATCGATCATCAGACGCTGAGTCACGACGCGTACTTGAAGTTCATCGAGGACGTGTTCCTCAACGGTCAACGACTCGACCCGGCGACCGACGGTCGACCCGATCCCCGACCCCTGGTACGCGAGAACGCACCACAACTCGGCGACCTGGCGAACGACTTCGACTTCAACCAATCCCCGCGTGCGCCCGAAATCCTGTCGCCGAACCCTCCACCCGGCCCCGCCTCGTAGGAGCATCGATCGCGAGGCGACGCGCCTGCGTCCGGCTCCTCAGCGGCGCTCGAAGGTGACCCCGGCCGCCTCGCGGTCCCAGGTCTGCTCCGTCACGCCCTCGTCCCGAAGCTGGTACTTGAGCACCCGCCCGACGGGGTTGCGGGGAAGATCGGCGCGGAACTCGATGTAGCGCGGGATGGCAAAGAATGGCACGCGGTCGGCGATCCAGCGGCACAGCTCCTCCTCGCCGACCCTCGAATCCTCCTGCAGTACCGCGGTGACTTTGACGTCGTCCTCACCGAGCGGGCTGGGGACGGCGTGCACAGCCACGTCCTTGATCACGGCGTGCCCGTACAACACCTTTTCCATCTCGAAGCTCGAGATGTTCTCGCCCCGGCGACGCAGCGCGTCCTTCTTGCGGTCGACGAAGTAGATGTAGCCGTCCTCGTCGATGCGCCCGAGGTCGCCGGTGTGGAACCAGAGGTTGCGGTTCGCCTCGACGGTGGCGTCGGGCCGGTTCCAGTACCCCGCGAACATCAGGTTGGGACCGGTCGGCCGGCAGACGATCTCGCCGACCTCGCCGGCCTCGACCACGACGTCGACGTCGTCGACGAGGCGCACCTCGAACTCGTGCTGGTTCGGCTTGCCCGCGGCGCCAGGCTTGTTGGGCTCGCCGGCATCGAGCATCGAGATGAGCGATGCCTCGGTGAGCCCGTAGCCGCCGCTGAACGTCTTGCAGCCGAAGCGCTGCTGCCACAGACGATCGGTGTCGGGCGGCATCGGCGCGGCCGCGCACAGGCGCAGCTTGTGACCCTGCTGGTCGGGGTGGTCGTCCGCGTTCGCGATCAGGATCGCCGGAGAGCCGAGCATGCTCACCATCGTGGCGCCCGTGCGCTTGATCTCGGGCCAGAAATTGCTCACCGAGAAACGACGTTCGATCGCAGCATGCCCGCCGACCAACAACGTGCCGACGACGCAAACCGAGATCGCGTTGAAATGAAACAGAGGCAGCGGTGTGAGGACGACGTCGTCGGCGCGCCGCTGCCAGGCGCGGGCGATCTGGTCGGCCAGGCTCACGATGTAGTTGTGCGGGAGCATGCAGCCCTTCGACGGGCCGGTCGTTCCCGCGGTGTAGATGAAGCATGCGAGATCTCCCGGGCGCACCGTGACGTCGGCGACCGGGGCATCGCTCCCCGCGGAGAGTGCGTCCTGCCAAGAGATGACGGGACGCGCGTCGATGACCGCGTCGGGCGGGTCGATCGTGATGCAGTGGGTCAGCTCGGGCGTCGTGTCGTCGCCGATGACCTCGACTGCACGCGACGCGAAATCGCCCTGGACGACGAACACCTTGGCACCGGAGTCGGCGAGCTGATGGCGGAGGAACTCGCCTTTGTACGCGGTGTTGATCGGCACCTGCACCGCGCCGAGCTTCAGCGCGGCGAAGAAGGTGACCACCTGTTCGGCGCGGTTGTCGAGCAGGGTGGCGACGCGATCGCCGTGCCGCACGCCGAGCTCGCTCAAGGTATGCGCGAGGTTTCTCGATTCCCGATCCATCTCGCGTGCGGTGAGCTTCACGCTGTCGCCGGCGCCGCTGGAAAAGTCGAGGTACGGACCGTCGGGATCGGAGTCGAGGCGCTCCGAGAGCGCTGCGAGCACGGTGGTCTGCGGCCGCGTCATGGACATGACAGTAGCGTCAGGAATCGCCCCAGATCCGGGGGTCGCCGGCCGTTGCACACACGAGCTCGGCATTGCGATCAGAGCTCTCGAAGTGGGTGTCGAGCACCCACGCCCGCTTCAGGTAGAGATGCACGTCCACCTCCCAAGTGAAGCCCATTCCCCCGAACACCTGCGTCGCCGCTTTTCCGTTGGCGATCGCGGCGTCGCCGGCCATCACCTTGGCGCCGTGGATCAGCCGACGCCGCGTCGACGCGCCCGGCGTCTCGTCGAGCACCGCGCCCGCGCTGTAGACGGA
>JALYLU010000586.1 GCA_030774075.1 Actinomycetota bacterium
TCGCGAGGGCCTCGGCAGTAATCGGGGTTGACTCGGCGATGTCGACGACCGGGTAGACGGCGAACTCGAGGAAGCTCGACCACGTGGTCAGGTCCTTCAACAGTTCGGTCGCGCTGTCGGTCTCGATCACGCTGAAGCCGCCGTTTCCATCGCAGCGAGTGAGCCACTCACGGATCGTCGCTGCCTTGCTGGGCTGCCACTTCGAAAGAAGCGCCTGTGCCCGCTTCCCAGCTTCGAACCGCTCGACCTCCGAGCCACCGCTGGCCGCCGTAAACGTCAGCACGAATTTCAATGTCATCGTCCTCCTGCCGAGCGGAGCGCCCGGGACCGGCAGCCTCCCACACCGGGGGGGCGGGTGGGTCTCCCGGTCAACCACGACGTCGCGGGCATCGCGGCGCGCTACCTGCACGACGTTCAGCAGGGAACGCGGCGGTCGCGTGTTCCCGAGACCGTGAGGTGCGAAGAAGGCCGCGGCTCAACCATGAGTGCCGATTCGGAATGCGGGCAATGTCGTTCAGTTGAGTCGCGCCGCCGTCGCCGTCAGCGATTGCGAGCGAACAATGCCCGCTCGGGAGCGTTCTCTCAACGGGGTCGCGCTGTCGAGATCGGGCGCGTGATCACGATATGGACCCGCGCGTCGGGGGTATGGGTGTTTCTGGCGGTGATGATGCCAACACAAGAGCTGGAGGTTTTCGCTCGTCGTCCGCGACGGCCACTGCCAAGCCCCCGGATGCGGGCGGCGGACTCGACCAGCGGCCGGAACAGCAACGCCGCGCTCGGAGTTCCGTTGTGCAGCACCAAGGTCGTTGTGCCTACTGCGCCGCTCGTCACTACCTCGACGATCCGACCATCCCCGCGTTGGATCTGCTGCCACACCCCGTCCTCTGCCACACGTTCGGTCTATCAGCCCGGTCGGGTACGGTCGGGCCGATGTTGGTGTCACCGCGATATGACGGACCGCCGATCATCTCGATTACAGGACGGCCGGACGATCAGCTCGCCCCGGTGCGGCGACAGCGCAAACGCCTCGAAGCGATGCTCACACAACTCAGTGACGACGACTGGACCTCGGCGAGCCGCTGTGACGATTGGACAGTTCAGGACGTCGTTGCGCACATCGTTGGCGTCAACGTCTTCTGGCACGCTTCAGTGCGGGCCGGTCTTGCCGGCACGCCGACCCGAGTGCTGGCCGGGTTCGATCCCGCGACAACACCGGCGGTGATGGTCGCCGCAATGCGTGAGCTCGCGCCGACCGAAACACTCGCCCAGTTCGTGACGTCGAATGACGAGTTCTTGGGTGTCCTCGCCGAGCTCGACGATGCTGGTTGGGCGACACTCGCCGAGTCGCCGGCGGGCCACGTCCCGATCCGTCTGGTCGCACATCACGCGTTGTGGGATTGCTGGATCCACGAACGCGATATCGCACTCCCGCTCGGGTTGACGCCGCCGGCCGAGCCCGACGAGGTCGCGTCCTCCTTGCGGTACGCGGCCGCGGTGAGTCCCGCGTTGGCGATCGGTACCGGGCACTTGCTCGCCGGCAGGTTTGCCGTCGAGGCCACCGACCCCTCGTTGTGTTGTCTCCTGGACGTCGGTGAGTCCGTCGCCGTGCAAGACGAGATCGCTCCGCCTGACGTGCCATGTCTGCGCGGTGACGCCGTGACCCTCGTCGAAGCCTTGAGCATCCGCGTACCGATGCCGCCATCAGCTCCACCCGAATGGTTGGGACTGCTCGAAGGTCTCGCGACCGCGTTCACCGCCGAAGCACGGGCAGGTTGAGACGGCAGGGTCTGCTCTAGCGTTGGCCGATCGCCACCGTTCTGATCCCTGTGCCCGACCATGACTTCGACGTCACCGAGGTGGCGGTGCCGTGGCGACTGCTCACGCGCCTTGGCCATGTCGTGCGGTTCGCAACCGAGGACGGCGGCGTCGCGCCCGCGGCCGACCAGCGGTTGCTCGACGGCGTGATCTTCGGAAAGCTCGGCGCGACGGACGAACCGCGGTCCTTCTACGCCGAGATGCAGTCCGACGAGAAGTTCCGCGCGCCACTCGCGTGGGCTGATGTCAGCGCTGAAGAGTTCGATGGTCTGATCCTGCCGGGTGGACACGCGCCCCGAATGCGTCAGTACTTGGGAAGTGAGGTGCTCCGGCGCAAGGTCGCCGAGTACTGGGCGCTCGATCGGCCGGTCGGCGCCATCTGTCACGGCGTGCTCGTCCTCGTTCGAACGTGCGATCCGACGACCGGGCGCAGTCTCTTGTACGGGCGGCGCACCACGTGTCTGCCGAAGTACCTGGAGCGATCCGCGTTCTTCAGCACTGCGTGGCGACTCGGGCGCTACTACCGCACGTATCCCGAGTACGTCGAGGACGAGGTCCGCGGGGCATTGCGCGACCGCGCCGACTTCGCGCGCGGCCCGAGGATTATGTCGAAGCGGGGCACCGACGCCGACGACGGCCCTGCCTTCTGCGTCGAGGACGGCAACTATGTCTCGGCGCGGTGGCCGGGCGATGCGTACCTGTTCGCGAAGCGATTCGCGGCCCGACTCGCACCGCTCGGGGTTCAGGACTGTTGAGGTGGCTGTGCTTGTGAGATGAATGTGTCGAGGTGCGCGATGGTCTCTTCGACGAAGCGGTCCCATGGAACCAGCGCGCCTTCAGCCGAGAGTTGGTCGTAGCGTTCGTCACCGAGCGCGGCGCGGGCGTCGGCGGCGGCTCGGGCCTTCCAGATCGCGTAGCCGCCGTAGATCATCCTCCCGTGTATCGACGCGAGCTGGCCGTCGGCTCGGGCGGCGAGATCGGGCCGCTCATAGCAGTTGAACACGGCAAGCCCGGCACTGAGCACTCCGAGCCCCCGATCGGTTTCGCCCGTCTCACGGGCCCACTCCAGCACGGTTCGCAGGTTCTTGGCCGCTTGGGTTGCGTCGCCGTAGAGGGCTTCGAGAGACGCGAGCAGGCTGAGTGCGGTCGTCGATTGCCAGCTCGAGTTGATCTGGTTCGAGAGTTCCTCGGATTCGCGCACCATGGCGAGTCCACGTTCGGGTTCTTCGCCGACGGCGAGCGCTTGCCCGACCGCGAGGAGGCCCATCGCGATGAGCGCGGGTTGGGCCAAGGCGCGTGCTTCGGCGAGCGTTCGTTCAGCTTGTATCAGGGCCTCGTCGGCGCGCCCGTCCATGAGCAGGACGCCCGCGTACGCGGCCCGTAGTGCAATGGTTCCGACGACATCGCCCGCGGCTTCGGCTCGCTCGAGCGCCTCCGACGCCAACGCCAATACTGCAACTGCGAAGTCGACCCGGCCCATTTGGTGCAGCGATGCGTACGACCACACCGCGGCGGTGAAGCGCGCGCCGGATCGTTGGGCGTCGATCGCCGCGTCGACGAGCGCGCGTGC
>JALYLU010000587.1 GCA_030774075.1 Actinomycetota bacterium
GCCGACCATGGTGCAGGCCGCAGCCGCGGCCGCGCTCGGCGACGACGCGCACGTGGAGGAACAACGCCGCCGTTACGCCGACCGCCGGGAGTTCGTGCGCGACGCGCTCGCGCTGCACGGCCTGGTCCACGACGGTGGCGACGCTGCGTTCTATCTGTGGCTGCGTACCGCCGATGGCGCCGACGACGGTTGGGAGATCGCAGCCCGGCTGGCGCAGGAGGCGGGCCTTCTCGTCTCGCCCGGCGATCTTTACGGCGCGCTCGGCGCCGACCATGTACGGCTCGCGCTCGTCCAGCCGCGCGCACGACTCGAGCTGGCACTCGGTCGTCTCGTCGAGGCGCGAGCCTGAGCCCGACCAAGGAGCCATGTGGACTACGCGAAGCAGATGACGCAGTTGTTCGAGGCCGGAGACGACTGGCGCGACGTCATGCCGCTCGCTGATGCCCGAGAGCGTGTCGGGTCGGTGATCGGGATGCTCGACCGCGGCGAGATCCGCGTCGCGCAGGTCGTCGACAGCGCGGTCGTCGTCAACGAGCCGGCCAAGCACGCGATCCTCATGTGGTTTCGCGTGCAGGAGATGCAGGCAATCGAGGCCGGGCCGTTCGAGTACGTCGACAAGCTGCCGTTGAAACGCGGCTATGAGGCCGCGGGAGTCCGGGTCGTTCCCGGGGCCTCGGCCCGATTCGGCGCCTACCTCGCGCCCGGCGTCGTGATGATGCCGTGCTACGTCAACATTGGCGCGTACGTCGACAGCGGAACGCTGGTCGATACGTGGGCGACGGTCGCCTCGTGCGCGCAGATCGGCAAGAACGTGCACCTGTCGGGTGGGGTGGGCATCGGCGGGGTGCTCGAGCCGCCCGAAGCGGTTCCGGTCGTCGTCGAGGACGACTGCTTCGTGGGCTCGCGCTGCATGATCGTCGGCGGCGCCCGGGTCCGGAAGGGCGCGAAGCTCGGCGCCGGACTGATCCTGACCGCCACTACGCCGGTCATCGAGGCCGAGACCGGCGAGGAGATCGCCCGCGGCGTCATTCCCGAGCGCGCGGTGGTCGTGCAGGGGACGCGCATGAAGGAGTTCGCCGGCGGCACGTTCGGGCTTCCGTGTGCGCTCGTGCTGCGCTACCTCGCCGAGGGCGAGGAGCACGACCGGCTGAAGCTCAATGCGATCTTGCGCGAGCACGGCATCGTTTCGTGACCCACGATCTCCTGGGGCTGACCGAAGAACTGTGCGAGATCCCGTCGGTGAGCGGTACCGAAGGCGCGCTGGCCGACGTCGTCGAAGCGCGCCTGAAGGCGAGCGACGGTCGATTGCTGATCGAACGGATCGGCGCGAACGTCGTGGCCCGCACCGAGCTGGGTTGCGCTCGCCGGGTCGTGCTCGCCGGCCATCTCGACACCGTCCCCGCGAACGGCAACCAGAGCCCCCGCCGCGACGGCGACGTGCTCCACGGCCTCGGCACCGCCGACATGAAGGGCGGGCTGGCGGTGCTGCTCGCGCTGGCCGACGACCTCGTACGGCGAGGTCGCGCCCGTTTCGACGTCACCCTCGTGCTGTACGAGGGTGAGGAGGTGGCGGACGAGCACAACGGGCTGCGGCGACTGTTCGCCGAGGCGCCGCAGCTCGTGCAGGGAGATCTCGCGATCCTGCTCGAGCCGACCGGTGGATGGGTCGAGGCCGGGTGCCAGGGAACGATCCACGTGCGCGCGACCTTCGACGGCGTGCGCGCGCACTCCGCGCGGCCGTGGATGGGAACCAACGCGATCCACCGCGCCGCGCCGTTCCTCGATCGTTGCGCCCGGTTCGAGGCTGCCACCGTCGACGTCGACTCGCTGCAGTACCGCGAGGCGCTGCAGGTGGTGCAAATCGCCGGCGGGATCGCGAACAACGTCGTGCCCGACCGGTGCGCGGTGGTCGTAAACCGCCGCTATGCGCCATCGCGTCCGCTCGACGCCGCCGTTGCCGAGGTCGTGGGCTTCTGCACGGACGCGGGCGCCGACCACGTCGAGGTGCTGAACGCTTCGATGGCGGCGCCGCCGAACCTCGCGCATCCGCTGATCGCGGAGATGGTCGGCGTCTACGACCTTCCCGTGCGGCCGAAGTTGGGTTGGACCGACGTCGCGCGGTTCGCCGCGCACGGGATCGCGGCATGCAACTTCGGTCCCGGTGATCCCGAGCTCGCGCATACGGCCGACGAGCGGGTCGACCGCGCCAGCCTCGACGCGTGCCTCGGCTTGCTCGAAACGTTCCTCGGGATCGGATGAGGAGCGCGGTCGGTCAGAGCCGACGCAACAGCGTGACGAGCTTGCCGTAGATCTGGACCTCGGTCGGCTCGTAGACGAGATCCTCCATCGCCGCGTTCGACGGCCGCAGCACGATCTTGTTCCGCTTGCGCAGGAACGTCTTCACCGTGGCCTCTTCGCCGGGGATGCCCGCGACGACGATGTCGCCGTTGTCGGCATTCGGCTGCGAACGGGCCACGACGTAGTCGCCGTCGAAGATGCCGGCGTCGATCATCGATTCGCCGCGGACCCGGAGCATGAAGAGGTCGCCCTCGCCGCAGAAGTCGGCGGGGATCGGGACAACCTCTTCGAGGTTCTCGGCCGCGAGGACGCCGGTGCCCGCCGCGACGTCGCCGAGGAGGGGAACGTTGCGCACCGGGCGGCGGTC
Organism: Actinomycetota bacterium; assembly: GCA_030774075.1. Taxonomy (GTDB): domain Bacteria; phylum Actinomycetota; class Acidimicrobiia; order IMCC26256; family PALSA-610; genus PALSA-610. The sequence goes on from JALYLU010000587.1 coordinate 2,666, forward strand.
GATCGCAGTGCCCGTGCTCGGCTCCAGCGCGACCTCGATCGCGCGGGGCTTGCTGGGATCGCGGCGCAGGTAGCCCTTGTCCTGCAGCGCCGCGAGGTGTGCGTGAACCGTCGACGGTGACGACAGACCCACCGCCTCGCCGATCTCGCGGACGCTCGGTGGATACCCCTGCTCGCGGGTCTGGGCGTCGATGAACTCGAGGACCTGCCGCTGACGAGCCGTGAGCCGGGCGGGCACCTCGGCTGAGGAGCCGGCTGAGGAGCCGACGGAAGAACCGGCTGGGGACGGGGCGGCCTGGGCGTGTGACATGGAGGCGACGGTAACACGATCACGCGTTCGGGGCAAACACCCGTTCGGTTTTTCCTTGACATCGAACAGGCGTTCGTCCACCGTAGTTGTCTCACCTCTCTGCTTCGATCGTCGTGTTCGATCCCTCAGCTTCAGGAGCACAAGACATGGCCGCTGTCCTCCAGCTCGAGCCCCGGTTCGATGACCCGGTCACTCCCGTCCGGCGCCTGCGGCCCGTCGAGCCCAAGCGCCTGCGGCCCGTCGAGCCCAAGCGCCTGCGGCCCGTCGAGCCCAAGCGCCTGCGGCCCGTCGAGCCCAATCGTCAGTCCCGCCCCCGGCCGGCGCGCTGCCATCAGCGTGCCGTCTATCGACGTCGGCGCGTCCTCGCCACGCTGGTCGGCCTGGGCCTCGTGCTGACGATCACG
>JALYLU010000588.1 GCA_030774075.1 Actinomycetota bacterium
CCATTCACGTACGAATATTATAATAAACAAACATCACCAAACCTCTGGCGGCACGGCCGCGCCGCGTCCGCGAGAAACGGAGTGAAACACTGCACCCACCGGAACACCGTGACGTGATCGACCTCGACGCCCCGCTCCGCCAGCAGTTCTTCCAGGTCGCGATACGAGAGGCCATAGCGCAGGTACCAACGCACCGCGAGAACGATGATCTCCGGCGGGAACCGGAAACCCTTGAACGCCGAACAAGGGACCACCGAAACCGGACGGCACCGACGAGAGCTCATCCCGCCACCCTGACCGGCCGGTACGACGGTGCGCCAATGCAACAGTGCCCCCACACGCCCCACGACGCGGGCGAGGCCCAATGCAACGGTGCCCGAACGCGGCGGTCGTGTCCGTTTCATCGCGCCGTTTCGCAATCCGTCGCATCGCGCAACACGCGCGGAGGACGTCTCGGCGTGCCTGTCATGCCGCGCGTCTACACGCGCGAGATCACCGCGTCCTCGTCGGCGACGAGTCGCTGGCCGACACCCAGATGGCACCCTTCACGTACAGGCAGGACGAGTCACCCGGGATCGCCGCCGGAGCGCCGCGGCGGGGACCGAAGCAGCTTTCGCAGCACGCTGTCGGGCTTCTTGGCCCGCAGGCCCACCCGTTCGTCGCGGACCTCCGGCGACGAGTCACGCTCCGTCGCGCGTGGGTTGGGGCGCTTTCGCTCGGGCGTCATACGAATGATTGTGCGCTTGCGGTCAAGCCCGACGCGACCCGACCTGACTCGGACCGATCGCTCGAAAGCTAACCCGAAAGCGGCGGGCCATTCTCGAGACCACCCGCCGGTACCCACGACGCGACGAACCAACCGCAGCGCGTGACACGAACTCCACCATCAGGGCAATCTGCGTGCCGCATGGAGGTTGCGGCATTGCTGAAGGAACACGCGGATGGGACTGCCGTACGTCGAAGCTCTCACCGCGAACGGCTTTGGCCCGTTCAGGGACAAGGACGGGCCACTGTTGCATTACGGCGGCGCGGGATCTCCCGGGCCGCCGCGAGACGCTGGATGGGTGATTTGTCCAGCCTGGAATAGACCCCGGTGGTGCATTTGCCGACCCGGAGGGCCTCACGGGGAGGCGGCGTCGTGTCCCATTTGCGCCCAACGCAACAGTGCCCGCTCGCCCAACACCGCGGCCCGGTCAAGCCAGCCGGCTCGGATCCCGCGCCAAGCACGGGAGCTCCATGGGCGTCAGCCCGCAACTCGCAGCAACGCAAGCGTCCCCGATCGCCGGGTCCGCGGCCGTTGATCTGGCGCAGATCTGTGCGGCGGACATTCAGGGGCACTGTTGCATTGAGTCGGCGCGCCGCCTCGTAATCGACCGTGCCGTTCGGTTCGCACACCCGACCAGCCTCGCGGAGCGCCAGCGTTGTGTCCGATTTGCGACCAACGCAACAGTGCCCTTCCCATCGAGATACGAGCGCCCAGCGCTCCCTCGAGTGGCGGGCTGCAATCTTCGGAACGGTTCCGATATAACTTCGTAGGAGTGTCGATAACTCCCTTTCTGGAAACGCCAGTCGGCATGACAGCGCGGTTCTTCCGCCACCGGGAGCTGCACCTGGTCATCCTCGCCATCCTCGCTGAGCGCCCGATGCACGGTTACGAGCTGATGGGCGAGCTCGGCCAGCGTTTCAGCCCTGCGTACCGGGCGTCTGCCGGCAGCGTTTATCCGGCCATCGAGTCGCTCGCGTCAGAAGGGCTCATCCGCGCCGAGCGCAACGCCGACCCGACCGCCTACCGGCTGACGCCCGTCGGTGAAGCAGCGCTCGGTCGCCGCGCCAAGGATCTCGTGAAGGTGCAGCACCGCACCGGAGTGAACCTTGGCTGCGCGGCGACGGTCGAAGCTGCGCTGACGCGACTCGCCGACATCGCGCGGGTGGCCGCTCGCGACGGGTCGCCCGGTGCGGTCGAGCGACTGCTCGACCATACGACCACGCAACTCACCAAGAAGGAGATCTCGTGAACGAAGACGCCTTCGATCGTTCCGTCACACGTCATCCGTCCGATGCTCGCCTCGGCTTCAACATTCATCTCGGCGTGTACATTGCGGTGAACCTATTCCTCGTCATGGTGTGGGTGCTCACCAGCGATGGATTCAAGACGATGCCGTGGTTCTTGTTCCCACTCGGCGGGTGGGGCATAGGCCTCGTCGCGCACTACATCGCGATCCGACCGCGGTCTTCGGGCGCGGTGCCTCGTGGTCGCGAGTTGCACGCGACGCCCAAGGACTGACCGCGACGCGAACCGAACGACCACCTATCGAACAAGGTGCAGCTTGTGGGTGCCGCTTTCGGCGCTGCAGCTCGACGTCATCGACGAGCTGGTTTCGCCGGACGCCATCGACCACGCCTCGATGTCCGGCGAGCCGGTTTGCGTTCCTGTGGGTGCCGGAAATACCGTCCGACCCCGTGACCTGCGGTTTCGTGCTGGCTTGAGCGGCGGGGGCGGACGCCGCGAGGATCCACGAGTGGCTCGTTTCTACCGTGTTGTCCGCCTCGTACTCGACCTTCTGGTGCTGCGCAGCCGGCGCGATCGCTCCAAAGAGGCTCTGTTGCGTTGAGTTGTGCCTGGCCGCGTAGGGCCGAGTTGCGGTCCGTTTTCCCGTCAGATGACTTGGGCGAGTTCGGTGAACGCGGCCGCGACGCGCCGATGCGCGCGCGTGTCGATGCCGAGTTCGTAGTGGCCGCGCCGAATGTTTTGCATGAGCGCGTGGCCGCGCATGATCACGCGTGCGGTGTGGTCGCGTTTGAGGCCGCGCATGGGGCGGAGCCTGGATTTGAGCCGGCCGTGATCGGCTTCGATCCGGTTGTTCGCGTACTGGGCGGTGTCGTGGAACGCGCCGGGCATGAGGTCATCGATCGCAGCTCGTAACGCCGGGGCCCGGTCGGTCACGACTTCGGTGGGCTCGCCGTGGTCACCGAGAACGGTGACGAAGAACCTGTGGGTGCCGGAAATACCGTCCGACCCCGTGACCTGCGGTTTCGTGCTGGCTTGAGCGGCGGGGGCGGACGCCGCAAGGATCCGCGAGTGGCTCGTTTCTACCGTGTTGTCCGCCTCGTGCTCGACCTTCTGGTGCGTGTGAAGAAGCTCAACCCAACAGGCGCACGACCTCGTCGTCGGCCGTCGGCGAGAAGTCGTCGTAGAACTCGCCAATCGCGCGGAACGATTCCGTAGTTTCGAGGACGATCACCTCGTCGGCGCCCTGGCGCAGCGCGTCGATCGCGCTCGGAGGGACGATCGGCGCAGCCACGAACACACGCTCGGCACCCTGGGCGCGCGCGACTCGGCACGCCGCGAGCGCAGTCGAGCCCGTCGCGATGC
>JALYLU010000589.1 GCA_030774075.1 Actinomycetota bacterium
TCGCAGAGCGAGCTTGTTCGAGTCGTGAAGAACGATCGCGTCGTCGACTGTCAGGTCAAGCGCTGAGGCGGTCGACATGGCCGCAGCCACCGCACGCGGAACCTCTGATGCCTGCATCTTCGCCTTACCCTCGCCGCTTTGCGCCAGGAGATCTCGAAAGCGTGCAACCTGCGCACGATACCGAACTGTTCAATCGAGACCCGCGGCGGCGAACGGTGCGTAAGCAAGCCGTGAATCGCCCCATGACGTGCGCCGCGATTCCCGTCCGCAGTGCCCCTTACCGCCGGTTCTGCGTTCCGCGTGATTGCTCTCGCGACGGGCTTCGCACGTCGTTACGTGCGCCGTTGTGACTTCGGTCAGCTGTCGGTACTTCGAGGCCGGTTCGCGACGGGCCGACCGGCGCGAGCGCCGGCTTGCGGAGGATGGTCGAAGGCCCTGGACCCGGTTCGCCCCGGTTCCATACGATGGGTCGACGCGCCGACGCGGGAAAGGGGCGCGAGATGCGACCAGACCGGGTGGCGATTCCGGAGACCCGCTACGCCAAGGCCGACGACGGCGTGCATATCGCCTACCAGGTCACGGGCGCCGGCCCGCTCGATGTGGTGATGGTCCCCGGGTTCGTCTCCCATGTCGAGCTTGCCTGGGACATGCCGTTCTATGCCTCCATGCTCCGCCGTCTCGGGTCCTTCGCGCGCGTGATCTCATTCGACAAGCGAGGCACCGGGCTGTCCGATCGGACGGCCGATGTTCCGACGCTCGAGCAGCGCATGGACGACGTGCGGACCGTGATGAACACGGCGGGCGTCGATCGCGTGTCGCTGTGGGGGATCTCCGAAGGCGGACCGATGGCGCTGCTGTTCACAGCGACCTACCCCGACCGCACCAGTGCGCTGGTGCTGCAAGGTTCCTTTGCCCGCATCGCCCAGGCACCCGATCAACAGTTCGGCTACCCGCCGGAGGCGTCAACGGCCATCATCGCGGCGTTCGAGGAGCAGTGGGGCACTGGAGGGGTGTTGGCCAACTACTACTTTCCGAGCGCGGCCGACGACCCGGCGATGCGGGAGCAGTTCGCTCGCTGGGAGCGCAACGGAGCCAGCCCCGGCGCGATGGTGGCCGTCCTCGAGATGATCAACGCGATCGACGTGCGATCGATCCTGCCAACGATCAGCGCGCCAACGCTCGTTGTGCACAGCGCTGGTGACCCGATCGTGCCGGTCGAACATGGTCGATACCTCGCCGAACACATCCCCGGCGCAAGGTACATCGAACTGCCGGGTGACGATCACCTGACGATCCGCGAGGGCGACCACGGAGTCTTCGACGACATCGAGGCGTTCCTCACCGGAAGGCGACCCGAACCCGAAATCGACCGGGTGCTCAAGACGGTCCTGTTCACGGACATCGTGAAGTCGACCGAACGAGCGGTCAGCATGGGCGATCGGCGCTGGCACGAACTGCTGGACGCGCACGATGCCGCCGTGCGCCGTGAACTCGAGCACTTCCGTGGCCAGGAGGTCAAAACCACCGGTGACGGCTTCCTCGCCTGCTTCGACGGTCCGGCACGCGCCATCCACTGCGCGCGGGCGATCACGGACAGGGCCCGCGCCCTCGGCATTGAAGTCCGGGCCGGTTTGCACACCGGCGAGTGCGAGACCCGTGGCGACGATCTCGCCGGCGTCGCCGTACACATCGCGGCCCGGGTCGCTGCGCTCGCACAGGCGGGCGAGGTCCTTTGCTCTCGGACCGTTACCGACCTCGTCGCCGGATCGGGCATAGGTTTCGCCGACCGAGGCGTGCATCCCCTCAAGGGTGTCCCCGGGACCTGGCAAACGTTCGCCGTCGAAGCGTCATGAGGCCATGACCACGGCGAGCGACTCGTGACGGGCACGTGAGAGAGCAGCGTCAGAAACCTCTCGCGCGGCGGGACCGACGCCGGTGATGTCTTCAGTGTGAGATCGGTCGGCGGCTTGGTTGGGGTACCTGCAACCGCCCAATAAATCGCATTGTCTCGTGTGGGGCGTTGAGGTCGCCCGGTACGGCGCTTGGCGCCCCTCATCAGGCGTGTCGGAGTCCATTCCACCATCGTTCGGCGCCCATCGGAGCGCTTCAGCACTCAAAATGGGGATTCGATGTGCGCTTCAAGTGCGCATCGCGACTCGACGCATGTCCGGTCGCGCGTGGTTCCAAGCGTCCGATCGTTGAGCGTCCCGACCAACATCCGTCCGGTTGCGTCGAAGCACCCCTCAGCTGGGCAGCGCGCCCGCGCCGATGTCGCGCGTGGACCCTGCGAACGGACGCGCACCGCACGCTCGCCCGCGCGGGTCGCACGCCAGTCGAGTGGACGCTTGGAGATGCTGCTGGACCGACCCCGCACCGCTCGCGCTGCGCACTTGAAGCGCGCACTGAACCTGCAAATTCCGCTCCGAGGCACGTCCGAGACGCCAAAACGACCCTCGAAACGGCCGCGAAACGCCTGTTGGAACCCACAAAAGAACACGATGCGATCGTGCCGGCGCCCGACAACGCACACGTGAGCGCTATCGGGCGGTTGCAGCCCCGCCAACCAAGCGGCTCACCGGCCTCACACCGGACACATGACGGCCGCTACCGACCGATCGCGACAAGAAAATCTTCACGCTGCTCTCTCGCGGACTGCTGCGAGGTGCTCGCCTCATGGGTCGTTACCGACGCGCGACCGCCGACGCTCGATCGCCTCGGCACTCGATGACAGCTCGCCGATGGATGCTTCGATGTGCGCTGCCAGCTGGTCGACTCCAGGCACGATGTCGGGATCGCTGTTGAGCGCGACGAACATCGAGCCCGCGAGCGACAGCGCGGAGACGCGCAGCGCGTGGTGTGGCGCGATCTCGGCGAGCGAGTAGAGCTCACGCAGGGGCGCGCCGGAGAACGCTTGCGGCTCGCGTGGTCCGGGCACGTTCGACACGTTGAGTGTGAACTCGTGTGCGCTCATCGTGAGTCGGGTGACGAGCCGGCCGAGCGGCGGGACGTGTTGCAGCGCGTTGAACATCGCGAACATCGTTTGCGGATCACCGCGCCGCTTTCGCTGGGTCGTCTCGTCACGGATCGCCTGCAGACGGACGAGCGGATCGGACTCGTGCAGGGGCACGTCGACGAAGATGAACGAGTCCCGGTTGCCGTGCGCCGCTCCGGGCGACTCGCTTTCATGCATGCTGACGGGAACCTTGATTCGGATGTTGTGAAGCGGCGCGCCGCGATCGACGAGCCAGCGACGGATGCCGCCCGCGACGGCCGCGAGCAGGACGTCGTTGATCGTGGTGCCTCCGGCGGCTGCTTTTTCGATGCGCCGCATGTCGGCGAGCGGGCAGCGTGCGAACCCGACCGCACGGGCGG
>JALYLU010000590.1 GCA_030774075.1 Actinomycetota bacterium
GGATAGAAGGCGGAAAGGAGGACATCGCAGGCATAGCACGACTTCCGAGGCACGAAGCGCGTGATGGTCAAGAGATCCATGGAGAGGGGGATTACGTGAGGCGATACCTCAGAGTATTGGCGCTGGCCGCTGTCCTGGGCCTCGTCGCCGCCGCGTGTGGCGGGAACAACAACCCCGCGCCAGCCAATACGGGACCGAGCGGGACCAGCGGCGCGGTGCAGTCTGGCGGCACCTTGAACTTGGCGCTGCTCGGCGACGTGAGCGCGGCGTTCGACCCGCAGAAGGAGTACTACTCCGTCACCTGGGAGTTCTACCGGTGCTGCCTGCTCCGCACGCTGTTGTCGTACAACGGCAAGACCACGGCGGAGGGCGGAGCCGATCTGCACCCGGACATCGCTGCCGATCTGCCGCAGGTCTCCGCGGACGGCTTGACATGGACGTTCACGCTCAAGAGCGGGATCAAGTACTCACCGCCCTTCGCCGACGTCGAGGTGACATCGGGCGACATCGTTCGCGCGCTCGAGCGCGAGTCGGACCCGAACGCCGCGGTGAACGGCTATAGCTTCTACTACTCGATCATCAAGGGCTTCGACGACTACGGCGCCGGCAAGGCCGACTCGATCACGGGCCTCGCGACGCCGGATGACAAGACGCTCGTCGTCACCCTGACCGAGCCCAGCGGCTACCTCGGCTACCTGTTCGCGATGGCTGCGACGGCGCCGATCCCGCCGAACGGCGACTCCGTCCTCGGAGCAGCCGAGGGGCACACGAAGGACTACGGCCGCTTCCTCGTGGCCACCGGTCCCTACATGTTCGCCGGCACGGACCAGATCGACTTCTCACAACCGGCCGACCAGCAGACCCCGGTCTCCGGCTACGAGCCCGGCAAGTCGATCCAGCTGGTCCGCAACCCCTCCTGGGATCCGTCGACCGACGACCTGCGCCCGGCGTATGCCGATGCGATCAACGTGTCGATCGGCGGTGACAACAACGACCTGTACAACAAGGTCAACGCCGGCGAGGTCGACTTCGTGGTCGACGGAGCCGTCCCGCCGCCGATCCTGCGGCAGTACACGACCGACCCGACGCTGCAGCCGCTTCTGCACATCAACCCCTCGGACGCGGCTCGATACCTGTCGTTCAACCTCGCGGAGCCACCGTTCGACGACATCCATGTGCGCAAGGCGGTGAACCTCGCGATCGACAAGGAGGGCATGCGAACGCTGCGTGGTGGAACGTCGGTCGGCGAGATCGCCGGCCACATCATGGTCAACTCGCTCGAGAACAACCTGCTGAAGGACTACGACCCGTATGCCACCCCGAACAGCGCGGGTGACCTGACGGCGGCGAAGGCCGAGATGGCCCAGTCGAAGTACGACACGAACAAGGATGGTGTCTGCGACGCACCGGAATGCAGCAACATCCTGTCCGTGACGGACGAGGCGGACCCGTACCCGAAGCAGGCCGCGCTCATCAAGCAGAACCTCGAGCCGCTCGGCCTCACCCTGAACGTGACGTCGTTCGAGCGGACCACCATGTACGCCAAGTGCAACGACCCGAGCGCGCACGTCGCGTTCTGCCTGGGGCCGGCGTGGGGCAAGGACTTCCCCGACGGCGTCACGTTCGCCACGCCGCTGTTCGACTCCGTCAGCATCTTCCCGAGCTGCTGCAACTACTCACTGGTCGGCGCGAGCTCGGACCTGCTGAAGAAGTACAACTACCCGTCCACGCCGATCGTATCCGTGGACGACCAGGTCACGACCGCGAACGCGACGACCGGATCCGACCGGTTCCAGGCATGGGCGGATCTGGACACCAAGGTCATGGAGGACGTCGTGCCGTGGGTCCCGTACCTGTTCGACAACGCGGTGGACGTGACGTCGGCCAGGATCGTGAACTACTCGTTCGACCAGTTCGCGGGGGTGGCGGCGATCGACCAGTTCGCCATCGACCCCGCGGCGCAATAGGAACCCGGGAGGGCAAGGAACCGCAAGTTCCGGGCAAGAACCGGCAGAAGATGGGGAGCCGCTCTGGTGGGCGGCTCCCCATCCCTGCGTGAGCGAGCGGAGTAAGATTCGGACATGGGCAGGTACCTCATCCGCCGCGTGCTGTTCATGATCTTGGTCTTGTTCATCGTCTCGCTGATCACCTTCCTCATCTTCGTGAAGCTCCCCGCGGCCGACCCCGCCCGGCGCGCGGTCGGCCGAGCCACCACCCCCGAGAACGTCGCGGCCGCGCGGAAAGCCTTCGGGCTCGACAAGCCCGTGTACGTCCAGTACGCGCGGTTCGCGAAGGGTCTCATCCCGTGGCCGGGGCTGTTCCTCAACAAGGACGTGTACTTCTCGTACTCGAACTTCGTGCCGGTGAAGGAGGAGATCTATGGGCGCCTCCCGGTGACGATCGCCCTCGCGCTCGGTGCCGCAGCCGTGTGGCTGCTGATCGGGATCCCGATCGGCATCGTGTCGGCGGTCTTGCGGCGCTCGATCTGGGACCGGGCCTCGATGATCTTCGCCCTGTTCGGCGTCTCGGCGCCGGTGTTCTGGCTCGCGTACCTGTTCCTGTACGTGTTCTGGTTCAAGCTCGGGATCACGGCCTTCTCCTCGGGGATACCGATCGGGATGAGCGTCTGGGAGGCGGTGCTCACCGGCCGCTTCGTCCTTCCGTGGATCGTCCTGTCGCTGACGTTCGCCGCGTTCTACGCCCGGATGGTGCGCGGGAACCTCATCGAGACGATGGGTGAGGACTACATCCGGACGGCCCGCGCCAAGGGCCTGTCGGAGAAGCGCGTCGTGTACAAGCACGGCTTGCGCGCCGCGCTCACACCGGTCGTCACGATGTTCGGCCTCGACCTCGCGGGGCTGCTGGGCGGCGCCTTCATCACCGAGACCGTGTTCAACCTGCCGGGCATCGGGCAGTTCGCGGTGCGGGCGATCTTCCTGAACGACTTCCCATCGGTCATGGGTGTCACGATCTTCGGAGCGTTCTTCATCGCCCTGGGTAACCTGGTGGTGGACGTGGCGTACGCCTTCCTCGATCCGCGCGTGAGGTACATCTAGTGGCGGAGCCCCTCCTCGAGGTCAAGAACCTCTCGGTGCACTTCCCGACCGACGACGGCCTCGTCAAAGCGGTCGACGGTGTGTCGTTCTCGATCAATGCCGGCGAGACGCTCGGCGTCGTGGGGGAGTCGGGGTCCGGGAAGAGCGTCTCGTTCCTCACGGTGATGGGGTTGATCCGGAAGGACCAGGCCGTCATCGAGGGCGAGATCATCTTCCAGGGGCAGGACCTCCTCACGGTCGGACCGGACGAGATGCGCGAGGTCCGAGGCGACAAGATCTCGATGATCTTCCAGGATCCGATGACCTCGCTCCATCC
>JALYLU010000591.1 GCA_030774075.1 Actinomycetota bacterium
ACGTGAACAAACGCGTTCCGCACACCCGCACGCGAACACCGGTGTGCGGCGCGGTGTGCGGCAAAAACGCTCTTCAAATGCCAGGAAGGGCGGTCAAGTTGACCGACCCTTATGGGTGGGAGCTGCCGCATCGTGTGGCGACACCGGTGGTTGCGCTCGCCAGTACAGCTTCGGGGCGCACAGCGTCCTTCGCGGCACAGCTGCGTGGGCCACCGGTCTTCGGCCTTGCACGCGGGCTCGTCGCCGCGGTCGGCACGAACCCCCTTCGGTTTTGAAGATCCGCATGAATTCGGCCAAATGTATTTACTAGAAACAGATCTCGGCTTCGTGGGACTCCCGAGGGGACTCCCAGGCGAGCGCATACCGTGTTCCGATGCTTGGCAGTGATGACGGGTTCGCCAGCGTCAGCCGTGCGGAGTTTGGGAGTCATCTCGTCGCTCGTCTCCGAGCTGAGCAGCACAAGTCACGTGTCTTGATCCCCAGCGTGTCGAGCTGGCGCGACAACTCCCGTGTAATCCCTGCAAACCACAGCCTTCTTGCGTCGCTTTCTCCCGCCGATCAGCATGGTTCCGTGGCTGCATTCTGCAGCGTTTGTGCCGTGATTGTGCCGCGAGTCGCCGCTAACGGCGTTGGTCTGCCTCGAACTCATCGGGCGTCGCGCGCTAGCGGGTGTGAGCGGCAGTAGCGGGAAACACTCGCTCCGCCGGTCGGATAATGCGACGAGCGCGCCGATGCAGAGAAATTCGCAATGAAGAGGTCCGGAGTTAGAATCCCCGAGCCGTGGCCGACATACCTGACGGCGAAGGCGTCCGCTGGCGCCCGCTTCCGGTCTTCAACGGCAGCGACGTCCCTTAAGGTTCGGCGGGTTCCGTCGATAGCCTGAACGTGAACGCGCGCGCGGATAGCGTGCCTGATCCCGGTCGGGACGAAAACGCCGCGCTAGAGGCGGAAGCGCTGCTGAACGCCCTCCTCGAACAGTCGGCAGTCGGCATAACGATCGTCGACCGCGAGCTTCGCGTCGTGCGCGCAAACCGGGCGTTCGGGGCCTTCGGTGACAGGACGCCAGCTGACGTGGTGGGACGTCAGATCGCCGATGTCCTGCCGCAGCTGGCAGGCCAAATCGTCCCGGCGATACTGGCCGTCTTGAAGAGCGGGGTCCCCGCGATCGCGCACGAGGTCGTTGCGCCCGACGCGAACGACCCCACGAAGACGCAGTCCTTCCGGACATTCCGCTCTCCGGTCCTCGCAGCTGACGGGTCGATTGTCGGAGTCGCTTCGACCGTGATCGAGGTCACGGACTTGAAGCGCGCCCTCGCCGAACGCGACGACGCGATCGCGCGTCAGCTGGAGAGCGATGCCGCCGAGCTTGCGAGCCGGCGTGCCGAGAACGCTGCTCTGGTGCGCTATCGCGCGATCTTCGAGGGCGCGGCGATCGGCATCATCCGCGTTGATCGAACAGGCCGCGTAGTCGAGGTGAATCCGGCGCTCGAGCAGATGCTCGGATACACCGCCGCCGAACTCGCCGCGATGAAGCTCCAGGAATACACCCATGCCGACGATGTCGAGGAGAACCTCCAACTCTTTCACGAGATCATGGCGGGGCCACGGCCCGCCTACCGGCTCGAGAAACGCTGCTTCCGCAAAGACGGCGAGATGATCTGGGTCCGCGTGACCTCTGTTGCCGAGCGCGAGGCCGACGGCCAGCGCAACCACGCGATCACGATGCTCGAGGACATCACCGAGCGCAAGCTCGCCGAACACGCCCAGCGCGAACAGGCCAAGCTCAACGAGCATCACGCGACACACGACGCCCTCACCGGCCTTGCCAACCGCCGCAAGCTCTACACCGACGTCGAGCGCCCCCTGAGCGAGCGGGACGCACCGTCGTTCGCCCTCGGGCTCTTCGACCTCGACGGCTTCAAGGCCTACAACGACGCCTTCGGTCACCCCGCCGGTGACGCGCTGCTCGCACGCCTCGGTCATCGGATCGCCGACGCGATCGGCGACAAGAGCACCGCCTACCGCATGGGCGGAGACGAGTTCTGCGTCTTCACCTCGGCCACAGATCCCGAGCGAGTCCTGGAAGACGCGCGGATGGCCCTGTGCGACCAGGGCGACGGGTTCTCGATTCGCTGCTCACGCGGCGCGGTACTCGTGCCCGCCGAGGCGACCGACCTCGAGCGTGCGCTCCAGCTCGCGGACGAACGGCTCTACGCGGACAAGCGCACCAACCGAGCCGGCGGGTCTCAGCAGGTGCGCGATGCGCTCATGCAGCTAATCGCCGAACAACGCCAAGAACTCGCGCCGAATACCATCAACGTGGCCGACCTCGCCGCGGCAACGGCGACGAGGCTCGGCCTCTCGCGCGAGGACATCGCCTGCACGCGCATCGCCGCCGAACTGCACGACATCGGTAAGAGCGCATTACCCAGCTCGATTCTGAGCAAGGCCGGCCCTCTCGACGGCGATGAATGGGCTTTCATGCAGCGCCACACAATCATCGGCGAGCGAATCGTAGCCGCCACACCCGCGCTCGCGAGAATCGCGCCGATCGTACGCGCCAGCCACGAACGACCCGACGGCAACGGCTATCCCGACGGCCTCACCAGCGACGTGATCCCGATCGGCGCTCGCATCGTCGCCGTCGTCGACGCCTTCGACGCCATGATCTCGCCCCGTGCCTACAAGGACGCCATGAGCGTCGCAGACGCAGTTACGGAACTGCGCCGCTGCGCCGGAACGCAATTCGATCCCACGGTCGTCGAGGCATTCGCCCGCGTCATCGAAGAACCACGCCTCGAGCTCCGCGCAGCCTGACGGGGACCGCGCGGCAGACCGCGTAGCCGCCCAGCACGCCACAACACGTGCTCCAATCTGACCCGTACGCGCGGCCCCTCGACGTCAGCTAGCTAGCGACCGTGGAGGTCCCCGTTCTTCCGTCCGCTTGTTATGAGCGCGCGGGTGGGGTTTGTGCCCTCCATCGGCTGGGACGGGCAGGACATGTCAGGCGCCTTCGCGACTCGTCTGCGGTGACACGGGACGACTCGACGAGTCGCGTCACGTCGTCGGCAACGAACCGCGCGCAACCGCCGATCTGCATCGGCACGAGTTGGCCGGAGCGCGCGAGCCGCCTGACGGTTCGCGGGTCCACTGCAAGAGCGTTCGCTACTTCGCGGGTCCGTAGCAGGGAGGGGGTTGGATATGCTCCGTCGTGCTCCTTCAGGTCTCGCATGCCGCAATCAATGGCAAACGGCCTGAAATGTGCCGTTTGCGACAGGGTGCATATGCACTACTACGACCGCCAGCGATGCGAGCTACCTGCGAGCCGTCTGTTTCGCGCCTACGT
>JALYLU010000592.1 GCA_030774075.1 Actinomycetota bacterium
GCGGGTGACGGCGCCCGACGGGCGGGTCGGGCCGATCGAGCTTCGCAGCCCTTCGCTGCTCTCCCGGTACATCGGCGCCGACCTGTGCCTCACGGACGATGGCTACTTCGTTACCGGTGACATCGGGGTGATGCACGACGGCGAGTTGTTCGTCCTCGGACGCGGTGACGAGGCGATCGTCGTCGCGGGCCGCAACCTGTACCCGGACGACATCGAGACCGCGGTGCAGCACGAGTCCATCCGTCGCGGGTGCATCGCCGCGGTCGCCGCGCCCGACGGAGGTCTCGCCGTCGTCGTCGAGCCGAGCGCGTCGAGCATGTCGAGGACGGAGCTCGAGACCGCGTGCCGCGGGATCCGAACGGCGGTCGCGAGCCAGACCGGCTACCCGCTTGCCACGGTTGCCTTCGTCCCGCGCGGGTCGTTGCCGAAGACGCCGAGCGGGAAGCTCCGCCGGCTCGCGATCAGCCGATCCCTCGCCGCCGACGACGGCCTCCTCGCACGGGTGAACTTCGGATGAGCTCTTTCGCCGACGTCGATCGGATCCGCGCGCTGCTCCAAACCGAGCTGTCGGCGGTCACCGGCGAGCCGATCGCGGTCTTCGGGGACGATGCGCTGCTCAGCGATCTCGGCCTCGACTCCTTGTCCCTGATCGAGGCGCTCCTGAGCGTGCGCGAGCAGATCGTCGAAGACCTCGGGCTCTCGGTCGACGATGTGACCGACCCGCCCACGTTGCCGTGGCTGGAGACCGTCGGCGAGCTGGTCGCCTTCGTGCGCTCGTCGATTCCGGCGAGCGTCGGCGACGAGTAACACTCGGCCGTCGAGGGTTCTTGTTCCACTCTGTGTTGAAGATTCTTCGCGAGATTCTTCGACACGAAGCGCGCTCGACTGTCGACTATCAGGGTTGGTCGCCCGCCCGCGACGCTCGGAACCACGACTCCAGGCGGGCGAAACCCTCGTCGAGGCCAACGGCGGGGTGCCAGCCGAGCGCCCTTCGGGTTTCGCGCTGGTCGAACCAATGCGCGGTCGACAGCTGTTCGGCGAGGAATCTGGTGATCGGCGGGTCGTCCTCACGGTGAAGCGCTTCCCACGCCCGCTCCAAAACGGTTCCGGCCGCGCGGGCCACCGCCACGGGAACGCGGAGCCGAGGAGGCTCGAGGCCGGCGACGAACGCGATCCGGTTCAGGAGCTCGCGCACCGGCCGGGGTTGGCCGTTCGAGACCACGAATGCTCGCCCGCCCAACCCGCCGGCGTGATCGGCGGTGGCGACGATCGCATCGGCCGCGTTGTCGATGTACGTCGTGTCGATCAGGGCCCCGCCGGAACCGATCACCGCCAGCCGGCCCTGGCGAGCTCGGCTGACGATGCGACCGATGAGTTGCGTATCACCCGGGCCCCAGACGAGGTGTGGACGCACCGCCACAACCGAGAACCCATTGGTGGTGGCCCCGAGCGCCAACAGTTCCGCGGACGCCTTGCTCCGGGAGTAATTGTCCCGCGCCGAGTCGGGGTCGGCCGGTCCGGCCGGCGCGCCCACCAAGGACGTGCCGGCATTGGCGACCGACGGGGACGAGACGTACACGAATCGATTGACGCCCGTCGCTCGAGCCGCGTCGAGCATGTTCGCAGTACCGGTGACGTTGGTTTGCGCGAACGCCGACCATGATCCGACGACCGTCACCCTGGCCGCGGCGTGGATCACCACCTCGGCGCCGGCAACCGCGGCCTCGACCGCCCGCCGATCGGCAACGTCGCCGAGCACCTCGCGCAAACCCAATCCGCTCGGCCGGCGCTGGAACACCGTCACGTCATCGCCACGGCTGTGCAGCCGTTGTGCGACCGCACCGCCGAGCAGGCTGGTCGCCCCGGTGACGAGAACCTTCACCGCGCGCGGATCCGTCCGCCGGCGAGGATCGCGCTCGCCCATTTGCCGACCCGCGTCCGGTCGATCTTCGAGTTGTGTCGCTTGTCGACCGGCAACGCGGGAACGACGAAGACGGCTGCGATGTCGACGCACGCGACGGCCCGGACCCGTTGCGCCAGGACGCCGGGTGCGAGGTCCGGCCGTCGCGGTCGTTCGGTCGGGGCCACGACCACGACAACCTGCTGCGTCCCGGTCGGCCCCACCCCAACCGCGGCCGCGTGGTGGACCTCGGCCAGCGACTCGACGGCTTGCTCGATCCCGACCGGTGTCACGGGCCCGTCGGCGGTGGTGATGATGTGGATCATGCGGCCCTCGATCCAAAGCCGGCCCTGATCATCGAGGTGGCCGACATCGCCGCTGCGGTGCCAGTGCGGCGGCTGCGCGCTCGCGTGCTGGGTGACCCAGAGCTTGTCGTAACTGTCTTTCACGTGCGCCGCCTGGATGCAGACTTCGCCCGCGACATCCGCGCGCGTCGTCAACTCGCCGGTGGCGTGGCCGGCGTCGTCGAGCAGACTGATCGCGACGGAGACCTCGGCGAGAGGACGGCCGACGCAGACGCCGTCGCCCGCGCCCGCGGCCTCGATCCCGGCCGGCGTGATGTCGGAAACGGGCAGCACCTCGGTCATGCCGTAGGGCGTATGCGCCTCGGCGTTCGGCATGATCTCGACCGCGGCCCGCAGAACCGAGCTCGGCACCGGCGCCCCGGCTGACAAGAGCAGTCGCACCTTGGCGAGGGCCTCGCGATGGCGCGGCGTGAGATCACCTGCGGTCGCGATCACATTCGCCAAGGCCGCGGGTGATGCGAAGACGAGCGATGCTCCGATTGCTTCGGCGGCCTCCGCCAGCGCGACCGCGCGCAGGGAGCCGGGCGCGGTCACGCTCATGTCGGGTACGACCGACGGCACCCCCATCGCCGGGCCGTAGAGGGCGAAGGGCGCGAACGCGGCAACGAACCGGTCGCCGGCGTTGATGTCGTACACGCGCGCCAGCGTGTCGCGCTGGGCCTGGAGCTGGTGATGTCGATACGACACCCCCTTGGCCGGGCCGGTGGCACCCGAGGTGAAGACCACCGCGGCCAAGTCGGAATCGGCGGGCGTCGGCGGCACGGGCCGGCCGTCGCCACCTGCGCGGAGCTCGTCCAGGGTGGTCGACACACCGAGGGCCCGCGCGACCGGCGCAGTCAACCCGACGGCAGAAATTCGTTCGCCCGGCCACCCCAAGACGCGCGCAGCCGTCAGCGCGCGCGGTATGCCGATGAGGTAGCGCGGTGTCGCGCTCTTGAGCGCTCGACTGATACCACGGGCACCGAGGCCGGCGTCCACCACCACCACGACCGCCGCCATACGCCAGCACGCGTACAGGCACACCGTGAGGTCGAGTCCCGGTGGTATCAGTAGCGCGACGCGATCGCCTCTCGCCACAC
>JALYLU010000593.1 GCA_030774075.1 Actinomycetota bacterium
ATCTCGAATACCACGGCGAGAAGCTCGCGCATCGCTTCGACGCCAACAGCTACATCGTGTTGTCGCGGGCGATGAACCATCACGACGTCGGCCGCGGCCGCGGAGGCGTGGCCGACGCCCTCGCCCAGGTAACAGCGGACGTGACGATCGCGGGCATCTCCAGCGATCGTCTCTACCCGTTACGCCTCCAGAACGAGCTTGCCGATCTGATCCCGCGCAACAAGGGGGTCGAGGTGGTGCAGTCGATTGCGGGGCACGACGGATTCCTGACCGAGCACGAAGCGATCGGCGACGTCATCGCCGGCGCGCTGGCGTGACCACGCGCCCACCCGTGCGCTGACGGCGCGCGACTAGTTCCGCTCCCAGACCTTGGCCGCCCGGCCTTTGCCGGCGTGCTTCGGGTCGTCGATGGGCTCGGTCAGGGTGCCGGCTTCGGCGAGCTCGTCGAGCACCTTGCGGACGGTCGCGGGCGATCCGCCGACCTCGCGCATCACACCGGCGACGGTCAGCCAGGCTCCGGCCGGTTTCGACGTGATCATGTCCGCCAGGTCTTTGGTGCTCACCCGTGGCGCGCGATTCGAAGTGGCTTTGGCGCGCGGGGCCCGCGCCCCTCCGAAAACCGCATCGAGGACCCGCCTGGAAACACCGAGAGCCGCGAAATCCTCACGGTCGTAATCGTGGATCTTCGCCCAGACTTTTCCATACTTGACGAAAGCTTCCTCGGCGGCATCGCCGACGACGACGCTTGCGACGCGTTCCCGTTCTGCCTTGATTGCTGCGAGCTTTGCGAGAGGGTCGGTGATGCCTTTGGTCGCGCTCTCGAAATCGGGTTTCGGCCGGGCCTGTCGTCCGCGCGTCTTCGGCGTTCCAATGGTCGCGAGATACTCCGTGACGGCCTGTTCTGCCTCTTCCGAGGCAGACACTCTGACGTCACCTTTTGCAACTGGCTTTGGCGCCATACTCCGCACCTTCCTGCAATTCTCGGGCGGCGCTAGTTGTAGCACAACGGTCAAAATGCTTCTCGTGCGCGATATGACCTATGCGAACGCTGTGATATATGTGCGAGCTGAAACGCCGCGCAGAGTTGCTTCTACCGAGTATCCGAATCCGTATATCCAGTCAGATCTGCTCGATCGGCTCTCGATCGGCGCCGGGGAAATCGGCGGCGACGACGCGGTTGCGGCCGGCCGCCTTGGCGTCGAGAAGTGCCCGATCGGCGATCGCCACGATCTCGTCGTATTCGGTCGCGTACGCAGTCGACGCGACGCCGAACGTCACCGTGAAGGACGGGACGTGTCCTGCGGTCAACGCGAGGGTCAGGCGTTCGCGGACCCGCTCGAGCACGCCGACGGCGACGTCGGTGCCGCAGTCCGGTAGGACGATCACGAATTCCTCGCCGCCGTAGCGGGCAGCAATGTCGTTGGGGCGTATCGAGTCGCGCAGGACCCGAGAGAACAGGCGCAGGGCCCGGTCGCCGGCATCGTGACCATACGTGTCGTTCAGGGACTTGAAGTGGTCGAGGTCGCCGTACGCCAGGGAGTACGGAGTCCCTTCGCGGCGGAGGTCGCGCACCCGGTGCTCCAGGCTTCGGCGATTCAACAAGCCCGTCAGCGGGTCGGTCCGCGCCTGGGTTTCGGAGGTCGCGAACGCGCGGAGCATCGCAATGCGGTCGGAACCGCGGCGCGACGTGAAGTTCAGCGCTTCCAGGTCTGTCTCGGAGGGCGGGATGCCGTCGCGGCCGACCGCGTGCGTCACGCCGACGGTGCGGCCCGCGATGCTGACCGGGAGACACGCCGCGGAACAGGGTCCGGAGGGACGGTCCTTGAGATGCGGGCATGCGTCCAGCGCACCGCTGCTCGGGAACATGAGTGCTTGTCCACCCGTCGCCGCCGGGCAATCGAGGGGGGAGACGACGCCACATCCGTCGAAGTCGCCGTTGTTCGAGAGCGCGCGCCGGAAGTGCGCGCGGCTGGAATCGGCTATCAGCATTTCCACGCTCAGGTCTCGTACCGAATCATGCAAGGACTCGCCGATGACGTCGTAGACGACGGGTTCAGTCCTCGTCATTTCCAATGCCCTGAGCAACCGTGCTTCATACGCCTGTCGTTGCACTTCGAGTCGCCGCGCGCGCTCTTGGCGCCCGGCGCGATGCCCGAAGATGAACGCGGTGCCGAGTACGAGTAACAGGTCGAGACCGATACCGATCAGCAACGCAGTGCGACCGCGACCCAGGTGATCGTCGGCGGCGGCGGCGTGGGCCGCGGTGACGTCGCGGGCGAGATGCTGATCGACAGGCGCTCGAGCGCGGCCCGTTCGGTCTCGACGAGCCGGGCTCGGGTAGCGGCTGGAACGATGGTCCCCACCGCGATCGGAGTCATCTTCTCGAGCGCGGCGCCGAGGGTCTTCATCGCGGCGTCGAGGTCACGCGCGTCGCTCGACCTCGCGATGCCCCGGAGACCGTTCGCCAGGGTTGTCTCTTGGTCCATCTGGGTCTGCGCCAGCAGGGCGCCGCTCGCGAGCTCGGTCGGTGTGGGGGTCTTGCCCGGCGCGGTGTTGTCGATGTGCCGTTCGAGGAAGACCTGAAAGTTCAATACCGTCGTGCGCAGCGCGCCGAGCTGCCCCTGTACTGGAATGCCGTCACTGGTGACACTGCGGAGATCGTGGCGAGCCGCCGTCAGCGGGCTCAGGATCACGAGCGACGCCACCACGATCCCGAGCCCGGTCAGGGCGCCCGTTGCGAAGATCCATTTGCGCGCATGGAGCGCGCCGGGAGGAGTGTGCATAGCGGTCGGTCTCACCTTGCACACGATCCCGTCACGGCTCCGTGACGGACAGAAGGAGGCAAGCGTGTCTACCCTGGCGACATATGACCGATCTCGCCGACTTCACACGGATCTGCCGTGCCGACAACGGCCTCTGCGTCGTCACCACGTTGCGTGACGATTCGAGCGTTCAGGCGTCGGTCGTCAATGCCGGCGTCGTCGACCACCCCGTCTCGCATACGCCCGTCGTCGGCATGGTGGCCGCGGGGCGTTCGCGCAAACTGCGAAACCTTCGCCTGAGGCCGCGGGCGACTCTCGTCGCAAAATCCGGATGGGAGTGGGTTGCGGCCGAGGGCTCGGCCGAACTGTTCGGTCCCGACGATCCGATCGTCGGTCTCGACGCCGAGGCACTTCGCCTCACGCTGCGCGCCGTGTTCGTGGCGGCCGGCGGAACCCACGACGACTGGGACGAATACGACCGCGTCATGGCGGCCGAGCGTCGTACCGCAGTCTTCATCGCGCCCGATCGGATCTACACCAATTCGTGACGCGGCCGGGTGCGAGCCACCCGGCCG
>JALYLU010000594.1 GCA_030774075.1 Actinomycetota bacterium
GCGCGGAACTCGCTCGGGGCGACCCTTGCCGGCATCGGGAGGATGGACGACGGACTTGCCGAACTCCACCGGGCGCGTGAGCTCGCACTCGAGACGGAGTCGTGGGAGGACGTCGCGCGCGCCGCGGTCAACGAGGGTGGCGCGCTCCAGACGATGGCGCGCGACGAGGAGGCATTGGCGATCTCGCTCGAGGGCGCAGAGATCGCGCGGGCGCATGGGCTCGACCGCGCGTGCGGCGCATTCTTGCGTTTGAACGCAGGCGAAGCGCTGCGCGTGCTCGGTCGATGGGACGAGGCTGACGAGCAACTGCGCGAGGTGGAGGGTACCGATCCGATAGGCATCGACGCGTGGCGCCTCGCGGAGCAGCGATGCCTTTTGGCGGTCGGCCGTGCGCAGTTCAAGACCGCGCGCGCGGAAGCGGTGCGGATGGAACAGTTGATCGGTTCGGCCGGAGCCGTTCGCGACCACCTCACGATCGAGCACGCGTGGATCGCGATCGCGGGCTGGAGCGGCGACGAGGCGGGCGCGCTGGAGCGCGCCGTCGACGCGATGCGCACGCCGGTCGAAGATCTCAGCCTGTGTTCCGACGTCGGCATCGGGGACGTCATTGTCGAAGGCCTCGCGGCGGGCGGGTCCGTCGCGTCGCGAACGCGAGAGCCCGAGGCTCGCGCGGCGTACCTTCGGCAGGTGCGAGACCTGGGTGCTCAGCTCGACCACTGGGTTGCGACCGGTCGGTGGGGTGGCGGCCGTCCCGGGGCTCTCGACGCGCTCGATGCCCATGTCGCGGCGGAGATTGCACGCGCCGCGGGCGACGACGAAGGGCCGGGCTGGCTCGCCGTCGCCGAGCTGTGGGCGAGTCACGGCATG
Organism: Actinomycetota bacterium; assembly: GCA_030774075.1. Lineage (GTDB taxonomy): Bacteria > Actinomycetota > Acidimicrobiia > IMCC26256 > PALSA-610 > PALSA-610. Next base: position 868 of record JALYLU010000594.1, read on the forward strand.
CGACCACGCGAGGCGTACGCGCGTTTCCGGGCGGCCGACGCATTCGTGCGCGGCGACGACCGTGATGCCGCCGCGGCGAGTGCTCGCGAGGCGTACGCGCGGGCGCGTGAGATCGGGTGGGTGGGTGTGCGCGACGCGATCGCAAGCCTGGCTCGGCGGGCTCGCCTGGATCTGGGCACCGCGAGCGATGCGGTGGCCCCGCCTGCGGATCGTTACGGCCTCACGGCTCGAGAGCTCGACGTGGTCGCGCTCGTCGCCCAAGGTCGCACCAACCGCCAGATTGCCGACGCGCTGTTCATCTCGGCGAAGACCGCGAGCGTGCACGTGTCGAACATCTTGGCCAAGCTCGGTGTGACCAACCGCGGCGAGGCGGCCGCGGCGGCCCGGCGACTCGGCCTCGACCTCGGACCCGTTGGCTCGATGCAGTAGGCGACGTTCGCACGAGCAATGATCTGCCCTGCGTCCGGGTGGTGCGCCGGAACCGAGGAGGCGGTCATGATCGCATCTGTTCATCTCGCGGATCTGAGCGTTCGCCGAGCGCTGGCGGTATTGCGCCGAGCGCCTGATCCCGCTTCCACACCCGGCTTGCGTTACTCGAAGGTCGCGCTCGCGGCGCCGCTTCGATCCTCGATACTGCCGGCGCCGGACCTCAAACGCCCGGGCCTCATCGCGTTCTGGGACGACGACGATGCGCTCAGCCGTTTCCTCGCCGAGGATCGTGCGTCGACTCCATTCGCGCAGGGATGGCATGTCCGACTCGTTCCACTGCGCGCGTTCGGAAGCTGGCCCGGCGTCCCAAGTGATCTGCCCGGCACGCGCGCAGTCGACTACGACGGTCCCACCGTTGTGTTGACGCTCGGCCGTCTCCGTATCACGCAGGCGCTGCGGTTCCTACGGACGAGCGCGAAGGCCGAGGCGGCCGTCCTCTCCGCGCCGGGGTTGATCTGGGCGACCGGGCTCGGTCGACCGCCGCTCGTCGCGACGTGCTCGTTGTGGCGGTCGGCGCATGCAGCGTCGACGTATGCGTACGGCCCAAACGACGCCGCGCATCAAACCGCAATCAGGAGCGACCGAGCCCGGCCGTTCCATCACGAGTCCGCGTTCATCCGGTTCCGGCCGTACGGTTCTGAAGGCCGTCTCGACGGGAAGAACCGATTGCCGGAGAACTCGCTGGCCGGCGTGTAATCCGCGGCTGTTAAGCGACCGCGCCGTTCCAGAAGTCGTTGATTCCCAGGAGTCCGAGGTAGCGGCCGTTCTGGGTCACCGCCACCCACGCGCTGTGCCGCTCGAGCATGAGGGCGAGCGCGTCCTGGAGTGGGCGGTCGTGCTCCACGCCGGGAACGACCACGGGCGCGTCGTCTCCCGGCGCCAGCACTGCGACCCCACCGTTCGCGTCGGCACCGGCACCGGCATCGACGACGACCACCACGAGCGGGTTGGACTCCAGTGCGGCTCTCGCTTCCGAAATGTCGCCGGCAGTCGGCGGCGTGTGGAGCGCGCCGAGGTCGATGCGCGTGATGCGCAGTCGCTTCAGCGCGCGGTCGCGTCCGACGAAATCCGCGACGAAGTCGTTCGCCGGCGAAGCGAGCAACCGATCAGGCGGGTCGTACTGCGCGAGGCAGCCGCCGACCTGCAAGATCGCGATGCGATCGCCCATCTTCACCGCTTCGTCGATGTCGTGGGTGACGAACACGATCGTCTTGCGAAGGGTCTGCTGCAGTCGCAGGAACTCGTCTTGCAACTGGGTGCGCGTCACCGGGTCGATCGCGGCGAACGGCTCGTCCATCAGCATGATGGGCGGGTCGGCGGCGAGCGCACGGGCCACGCCCACCCGCTGGCGCTGTCCGCCGGAGAGCTGGGCGGGATATCGGTTGCGGTTGTCGTAGGCCGGCAGCCCGACGAGCTCGAGTAGCTCATCGACGCGCTCGGTGACGCGCGCGCGATCCCAGCCGAGCAGGCGCGGGACGGTGGCGATGTTCGTGGCGACGGTCTGGTGCGGGAACAGACCGACTTGCTGGATCACGTAACCGATCCGTCGCCGGAGCTCGACGGGGTCGACTCGCAGGATGTCCTCGCCGTCGACCAGGATCCTGCCGCCCGACGGCTCGATGAGGCGGTTGATCATCCGCAGGATCGTCGTCTTGCCGCAACCCGACGGCCCCACCAGGACGCAGACCTCGCCATCGGGCACGTCGAGGCTGAGATCCTCGACCGCCACCAGTCCGCCGGGATACTGCTTGCGCACCGACTCGAGTCGGATCACTGGATCGGGACGGTACCATCGGGCCCTTGCACCTTGCCGTGCCGGCGAACACCGTTCTGGGATACGCCCTGCTGGGGAACAGCGCGAAGTCGTGGGTGTGGTGGGCGTGGATCCCCGACCATCAGCACGAGATCTTCGCGTACCTGCGCGAGCACATGGTGCTCACCGCGCTGTCGGTCGCGTATGGCTTCGTGATTTCGCTGCCC
>JALYLU010000595.1 GCA_030774075.1 Actinomycetota bacterium
ACGAGCGCGCTCCCGACGATCACGCCGTCGGCGGTGGCCGCGGCCTGGGCGGCCTGGGCGGGCGTCGAGATCCCCACCCCGAGCAGAACGGGCTTGTCGGTCGCTGCTTTGCAGCGCCGCCCCATCTCGCCGGCTTGGGACGCAAGCTCATCGCGCTCACCGGTGACACCCATCAACGACACGCCGTACACGAAGCCGTGCGACCGGTCGCAGATTTGGGCCAGCCGGTCGTCGGGAGTGGTCGGCGCGGCGAGCAGGACGGTCTCGACGCCCGCGGCGTCGGCGGCGTCGCCCCACCCGTCGAGCTCGTCGTACGGGAGATCGGGCACGATCGCGCCGTCGACCCCGCATTCACGCAGGTGTTGCGCACAACGCTCGTGGCCCAACCGCGCGACGAGGTTGTAATACGTCATGACGACGAGGGGCGCGGGAACGTCGATGGTCGCCATCGCGTCCATGACGCCGACCGGCGTCGCGCCGAGGTCGAGCGCGCGCTGGCTCGCCTCTTGGATCGTCCGGCCGTCCATGATCGGGTCGGAGAACGGGATCCCGACCTCGACCGCGTCGGCGCCGGCGTCCACGACCGCGCGTACGACCTCGTGCCACTCGCGTCCGAGACCTCCGGTCACATACGGGACGAGCAGCTTGGCGCCGGTGTCGCGCCGGCTCCGAAGGTGCGACTCGAGATTCACTCGAGCTCGCCCAGCATCTCCGCGACCTGCGCGGCGTCCTTGTCGCCGCGGCCCGACAGCGTCACGAGCACGGTCGAGCCCGTGGGGATCGTGCGCCCCGCCTCGCGCGCGACCCACGCGATCGCGTGCGCCGGCTCGAGCGCGGGCACGATGCCCTCGATCGCCGACAGGAGCTGGAAGGCGGCGAGCGCCTCTTCGTCGGTAGCGGCGTGATACTCGGCCCGACCGGTCGCGGCCAGCATCGCGTGCTCCGGCCCGACCCCGGGATAATCGAGCCCGGCGCTGATCGAAGAAGCCTCGAGAACCTGCCCGAACTCGTCCTGCAAGAAGAGTGAACGCATGCCGTGCACGATGCCGGGCACGCCTCGTTCGACGGCGGCTCCGTGCCGACCGGATTCCAGACCGAGTCCGCCGGCTTCTACGCCGACGAGACGTGCTCCGGTGTCGAGGAATCCGGCGAAGGTCCCGATCGCGTTCGAGCCGCCGCCCACGCACGCGACCACGACATCGGGGTCGGCATCGCCGAGCAGCTCCCGGCATTGCGGGCGCGCCTCGTCGCCGACGACGCGCTGGAACTCGCGCACCATCCATGGGAACGGATGCGGACCCATCGCGGAGCCGAGGCAGTAATGCGTGCTCTCGACGCTCGCAACCCATGCGCGCATCGCCTCGTTGACCGCGTCCTTCAACGTCGCACTCCCGGACTGCACCGGTATCACGTCGGCGCCGAGAAGCTTCATCCGCCAGACGTTCAGCGCTTGACGCTCGACGTCGACGGCTCCCATGTAGACGATGCAACCCAACCCGAACAAGGCGGCAGCGGTTGCAGTGGCGACGCCGTGCTGGCCCGCCCCGGTCTCGGCGATCACGCACTTCTTCCCCATGCGTCGCGTCAGCAACGCCTGCCCGAGGACGTTGTTGATCTTGTGCGAGCCGGTATGGGTCAGGTCCTCGCGCTTCAACAAGACTCGCACGCCGATCCGCTCCGAGAGGCGGTGACACTCGGTGATCGGGGTCGGTCGCCCCGCGTAGCTCGACAGCAACGAGGCGTACTCTTCGCGGAAGTCGTCGTCCGACCACGCGTCCCGGAACTCGTGTTCGAGTTGCACCAGAGCGGGTACGAGCGTCTCGGGCGCGTACCGCCCCCCGAACTCGCCGAAACGGCCGAGTCCGATGGGCTCGGGACCCGGCGGCCCGAGGTGCACGCGCGTGCCGCGCCGAGGAGCAGACATCCGGCGGAGTGTACGGTGCCGACGGCGCGTTTTGCGCGCTACTTCTAAACGTCGATCTGCCAGTCCCAGGGCCGCGTGACGCCTGCGACCTCGTCGTCGGTGAGGTCGATCGGGCGGTCGTCGACGTCGGCCGCGGTTTCGCGCGCCCCGATGACGAAACGCCGCAACTTGCCGGGATCCTTGCGTCCGGGCTGTCGCTCGACGCCGCTCGAGACGTCGACTCCCCAGGGCCGCACGAGACGGATCGCGTCGCCGACGTTCTCGGGGGTCAGACCGCCGGCCAGCAAAATGCGCTTCCCGCGCGGCGCGCCTTCCGCGAGCCGCCAATCGAACACCTTCCCGGACCCGGGATCGGGCGAATCGACGAGGATGATGTCGGCCGCGCTCTTTCCCGCGGTGCGAAGCGCGGGGTCGCCCGCCGCGAACGCCTGGATCACGAACTGCACGCGTTCGCGTATCCACTTCACTTCCGACGCGGGCTCGTCACCGTGCAGCTGCGCGCCGTGCAAGCCGGCACGACCGACGATCTCGACGATCCGCTCCGGTCGCTCGTCGCGAAAGACGCCGATCGTGTGCACCTCGCGCGGAAGTCGCCGCACGATGTCGCGCACCGTCTCGGGATCGACCCGACGCGGGCTCGGCGCGAAGACGAACCCGAGCGCGTCCGCGTCGAGCGCGGTCGCGAGCAGCGCGTCATCCTCGTTGGTGATTCCGCAGATCTTCACGAATATCACAAGGAGCTCGGGCTCAGGCTTCGATCAGACGGCCGTGGTTGAAGTCGTCGTACGCTTGGAGGTCGAGGAGACCGTGTCCGGAGTAGTTGAAGAGGATGACGCGTTCCTCCCCACTCTCCTTGGCGGCGAGCGCCTCGTCGATCGCAGCGCGAATCGCGTGGCCGGTCTCGGGTGCCGGGATCTTCCCTTCGGCACGCGCGAACTGCAGCGCGGCTTCGAAAGTCTTGCCCTGCGGGTAGGCGACCGCGTCCATTCGTCCCTCCTGCACGAGCAACGAGATCACGGGTGAGTCACCGTGGTATCGCAGGCCTCCCGCGTGGATCGACGGCGGCACGAAATCGTGACCGAGCGTGTACATCTGCAACAACGGGGTCATCCCCGCCGTGTCGCCGAAGTCGTATTCGAACTTGCCGGTCGTGAGCGTCGGGCACGATGACGGCTCGACCGCGAGGAGACGCACCTTCTCGTCGGTCATGAACGGCAACCCGATACCCCCGAGGTTCGAACCGCCGCCGCAGCATCCGATCACGACGTCCGGCCGGTCCTCGCCCGCGAGCTGCAACTGCTCTTTCGCCTCGAGCCCGATGATCGTCTGGTGCAACAAGACGTGGTTCAGCACGGACCCGAGCGCATAGTGCGAATCGTCGCGTGTCGCCGCGTCGCGCAC
>JALYLU010000596.1 GCA_030774075.1 Actinomycetota bacterium
ACGAAACGGGCGTCACCAGAGGCGGTCGAGGAACGGATCAAGCACGGAGAAAAAGTCATCCGCGCAGGCTCCCAGCACCCCGAAACCATGTCGCGGATGTCCGAAAGATCACCCGTATATCAAGCGATCGGGGATACCTGGGGCGCGTCGTTCTGGGATGCACGTTCTGGGGCACCCGGCGGCGTCGTTCTGTGCGGTTTCCGGCTGTTGGCGTAACACGCCCCTACGAGGCTGTCGCACGAATCCAATTGCGGGCAGCAACGCCCCAACATGTGGGATGTCGACCCGCAACGACTTCAACATGTTGCGGTGCCGCGACGCCGAATCCGATTCGTGCGACATCCTCCTACCGGGCAATATGCGCTTGTCCAATTCGCGGCGTGATGTGCTCGGACACGCGGGGCGGCACGTGATTGGGGAGGCAGAAATGGAACGCTCTCGGTCCACGATCATTTCTCTCGTGGCCGAAGATCAACAGGAGGAGGCGTTCGCGACTCTCGTTTCCGCATTCGCGGACGACCCGGTCGAGCGTTGGCTCTATCCAGAGTTGGACCAATACCACGTGCACTTCCCCGAGTTCCTTGCAGCGTTCGGCGGCCGAGCGTTCGATGCACACACCGTCTGGACGCTCGCCGAGTTTTCCGCCGTCGCCCTCTGGTTGCCACCGGGCACGGAACCAGACGGCGACGCAAATCATCAGGGTGCTCACCGAGAGCGTCTCACCGCAACAGCACGCCGACTTGTTTTCGGTCCTCAGTCAAATGGACGGCGCACATCCGAGATATCCGCACTGGTACCTCCCGTGGTTCGGCGTCGACGCCGCCCTACAAGGAAAGGGACTCGGTGACCGGTGATGAAGCGTTGCCTCGGCGTCGTCGACGCGACTCACCTTCCCGCCTATCTCGAAACCCCCAATCCACGCAACATTTCCTTCTATCAGCGTCACAGCTTCGAGATCACCGGCCAGGCACAGGCCGGAGCATGCCCCCCCTGTCGTATTCATGTCGAGATCTGCGCGACAGACCTGAGGAACGCCTTCACACGTCCCTCCATAACTGCCGATCGGCGCCCGCTGGCGACTCATGTCGCTCGTGTCGTCTCGGCGGTAACATCGCGCTATGTCGACGAAGTGGTGCCCGAAGTGCCACGGCGAGTACCGCGAAGGATTTGTCGTGTGCGCAGATTGTGGTGTCGCACTTGTCGACTCACTCCCGCCGCGCACTGAGGCGCGTCACAGCACTGGGCAGCAAGAGGAGACCGCTCCGTTCCTCCCGGGCGACGACGTCGTCGAGCTGGCGACGCTGAGCATCGTCGAAGCCGAGTTAGTCGCAGCACAGTTGCGCGTCGCAGGCATCCCGGCTGCGGTGTTCGGTACCGGCGCGGTGATCTACACAGGAGTACGGCGGGCTCGGCTGATGGTGCGGCGGTCCGACCTTGCTGACGCCGAGCAGTTCGTTGCTCAATTGTCCGCCGAGGAGCGTTCGGGGATGCCGATTACATTTGAAGACCTCGCTTCGCTGGCCGAGGAATCGGCAGGCGAATCCGACCCGGCGACCGGTACGGCGGTCTGAGACTCGGAGCGAGTCGAACGCCATAACTGCCGATATCGCGGCACGTTGCGTACCCACAGTCCCGAGCAGAACGCGCGCACATAATCCGAGCCGGGTCGCCGGCGTGGACGCCGCCTGATGAGCAGGTCGGCCACCCCCTCGCAGACGCCCCGGTGCCCGGCGTTATACGGGCGATCTGGGATACCCCGGCGCGACACATTGGGACGCGTGTTCGGGGACGATCGGGCTACTGGCTTGCCGGGGTCTATCTATCCAGCGGCTCCCTACGCGCCTCGCGCTTGGGCAGCGACGAGCGCGCGCCGTTGCGGAGGTCGCTGACGGTGACTCCGGCCAAGAGGTCAGCCCACGGGACGGTCGAGCCCGTACATAGCTGCGTCTTCGGCGATGGGGCGGCGCATCTGATCGCCCCACGAAGGGTCGGTCGCGAACTCCTTGAGAAGCGCAAAGGACTCTTCGAAGGCGCGGATCCCTTCGGGAGAGCGGTCGTCCGCGCGGAGCAGCCACCGGTGCTCGGTGCGGCCGTCCCCGAGGTCGATGAACTCGTACGTTTCCAGGCCTTCGACGATCGTGGGCTCGACACCCTCGGCTTCAACAGGTGAGAGATGGCAGGTGAAGTATTCGTGGGGTCTCCAGTCGAGATACTCCCGGAGACCATCGCCGCCGGCGCCGTGAGCACAATGGCTGGACGCTCCTGTCGCGACCCGACCCTCGCGGTTCGGCGTGAACTCGATTCCCGTCTCGGCACCCGCCGTGTGACGCAGTCGCTTTCCTGGTTCCACGAAGTACTGCCAGCACACTGCGGGCGGCGCGTCGACGATGTATGAGGAGACAAAATCGGCGTCGTCGTCGGTGAGGCGAACCACCTGCGCCTCGCGTCGTTGTGCTGTCACCGCCGCGAGATCCTGCACGACACCGGTCACCGGACGGAACGACTCAATTGACTCTTCATGAACAGGAAGCCGGAACTCGGGCGAGACGCCCGTGAGGCACGGATCGGTGAAGAACCCGTACGAGCTCGGCCCGCCCTGCTCGATGATCGTGTTTTTCAACAGCTGATGCACGAGGATCACGTTGGGACCGGCGAGATCGAGGCGGCCATCCTCATCACGATCGACGATGAACGTTCCGTTGTGCACGACGAACTTGAGGTCGAGACCGCTGATGGCACGGCAGGCATCGCACGTGCACGTCGTCGAACGCGTCATGTTCAACAGCCGATTGGTGAAATCGAAGTAGCAGGACTCGACGAGCTCGACCAGCAACTCGCCGCTGGGGAACGCCGCCTGCGGAGCGAAGCAGAACACGGCATCGCCTTCCAGCTTCACGAAGTGCATCGGCGGGCTCAGCGTTGCTCGGATCAGTTTCGTGAGTTCCGTCACGATCGCGTGCGAATGCTCGAGCTCGGTGCCGGTCAAGAACGTCGTGTACCCGGAGATGTCTGCGAGGAGCAGATAGCCCTCCATAACACCTTCGTCGATCTCACCCATCTCGACGCCTCACCAACCAGCACAGACCCGACAGTCAGCCGACGCCGCCGAACGTACCAGGCAGTCCGAGAGACCGTCGTGGCCCCGACCGGTTGCGCGCGTCCCACACCTGCCCCCCGAAGTGCGCCCGGCCGCTAACGCGAACGCCGCAGTGCAAGCGTTATACGGGTGATCTTGTCAAGCATTGTTTGCGGTGATTCGTTGGAGGAGGCCGTCGAAGAGGGCCTCGCGGTCGGGTTGGTGATGGTCGCGGGCG
>JALYLU010000597.1 GCA_030774075.1 Actinomycetota bacterium
GTCGAGGAGGTCGCCCGCAGGGCGGGAGTGGGCGTGGGCACTGTGTGCCGCAACTTCCCGACGAAGCAGGCGCTCGTCGAGGCGGTCGTGGGGGCGATGTACGAGACGTTGCTGCACGAGGCCGAGGAAGCGCTGGCCGACCCCGACCCCGCCCGTGCCTTCGAGCGATTCGTCGTCGGGTTGCCCGATTTCCAGGCCCGTCATCGCGCCCTCGCCGATCAGATGGCGAGCGTGAACATGCCCGCACCGGCCGCGTCACCGCGCGACAAGCTGTTGCGCGCGGTCTCCGAGCTGGTCGCTCGGGCTCAGGCCGCGGGCGCGATCCGCGCCGATATCGGACCGGGCGACGTCTCGATGCTGTTCTCGGGCGTCGCGCACGCGACCGCCGTCGCGGGCGAGCGCCAGCCGGTCCTGCGCGAACGGTTCGTACGGATCATCCTCGACGGCTTGCGCGCCGAGGGCGCCACCACGCTTCCGGGCCGTCCGGTCGACTTCGCACAGCTCCGTCGGATGAGGCAGCAGCGTGTGAAGTGATCGTCGACGAAGCGCGCATCAACGAAGTCGAGCACCTCGATCCCCGGCGCTGGGTCGCGCTCCTCGTCGTCCTCATGGCCGCGTTCATCGTGGTTCTCGACAACACCGTGCTCAATGTCGCGATTCCGACGATCCGCGCCGAATTCCACACGACCCTTCCTTCGCTCCTGTGGGTGGTCACGGGCTACGCGCTGACCTTCGCCACGCTGCTCATCATCGGCGGCCGGCTCGGCGACATCTACGGGCATCGTCGCATCTTCGTCATCGGCGCCGCGCTCTTCGGTGTGGGGTCGTTGGTCGCGTCGATCTCGACATCGGTGGGCCAGCTCGTCATCGGTGAGGCGGTCATCGAAGGTATGGGTGCGTCGCTCATGTTGCCGTCGACGCTCGCGATCCTGTCGACCACCTTCAAGGGCCGCGAACGGGCCACTGCGTTCGCGGCCTGGGGCGCCACCGCGGGTGTGGCCGCCGCGTTCGGGCCGGTTGTCGGCGGCTTCCTGACGTCGAACTACTCCTGGCGTTGGTCGTTTCGGATCAACGTGATCATCGCCCCGCTGGCGATCATCGGCGCACTCCTGTTCATGAAGCGCGGCGAGCGGGCGAAGCGACGTATTCCGCTCGACGCGCTCGGCGCGGCGTTCATCGCCGTGGGCATGTTCTTGTTGGTGTTCGCGCTCAGCGAGGGCAGCACCTACGGCTGGTGGGCGCCGGTGAAGGGGTTCTCGATCGCGGGGCACGATGTGTGGCCGGTCTCGAGACCGATCTCGATCATGCCGGTCGTTCTCGTGGCCGCCGTCGGGATCCTGATCGCCTTCTACTTTGCCGAGCGCGCGAAGGAGCGCCGGGACGCCGACCCGCTATTCCCGTTCGCGCACCTTCGGATCAAGACCTATCGCTATGGCCTCCTGACCGGCCTCGTGCTCGCGATGGGTCAGTTCGGGCTCAGCTTCGTGCTGCCGGTGTTCCTGCAGGGTGCGCGACTCTTGACTCCGCAGCAGAACGGGTGGTGGCAGTTCCCTACGGGCGTGTTCATCATCATCGGTGCGCAGATCGGCGGCCGGCTCATCCGTGCCGTAGGTACGACCGTCGTCGTTCGGCTCGGGCTGTTCTCATACGTCGCCGGGTTGCTGCTCATCTTCCACGCCGTGTCACTCGAGATCACCGTGTGGCGCCTCCTGCCCGGTCTCGCGTTCTACGGGATCGGCATCGGCTTCGCGGGTGCGCAGCTCACCAACGTCGTGATGTCGGAGGTGCCGGCGTCGAGCTCCGGGGTCGCGAGCGGAGCCAACACGACGGTCCGCCAGGTCGGCGCCGCGTTGGGTGTCGCCATGATCGGTTCGCTGCTCAGCGTGCAGATCCTGAATCACTCGGTCAGCCGCATCCGCGCCGCCGCGCTCCCGGTCGCGGTGAAGGCCCAGGCGTTGGCAGGCGTGCACGCTCAAGGCGCCTTCTACAAACCACCCGCGTCGACGAGCCCGCACGACACGGCGATCCTTCAGCACGCGTTGCGGGCGAGCGTGGCCGGTGGAACCCGCGTCGCGCTCGTCTTCGCGGCGCTGGTCGTCGCGGTCGGCGCGCTGCTTTCCTTCCTCATACCGCGTGTTGCCGCCCCGCCGGCGCGGACCGCCGATCCGCTGGAACCCCTCGAGCCGCTCGACGTCGACCCGGGGCTCGTCAACGGCCGGATGGCGGATCCGACCATCTCGGTCTGACCCGGCAACCGACGCCTCGGGTCCGACAGCGGCTCAAGCAGGTTCGGCTCGCCGACGATGAAGCCGACTAGTGCTGTCTATGTCGAATCACTCGGCCGGCGATCCGTCGGCGCGACCAACGGACGAGTTCGTCCCCGAGGTCGAACGGTCGCCACGCGCCCGGATGGAGAAGGCGCGCCTGCTCGCAAGTGCCGTGCTGGCGCCGACGGTGATCGCGGTCGCGCCACTGAGCGATTCGGTCCGGCGGCTCCTGTACCTCTGCGTGTTGGCGCTGGTCTGGTCGTTCATCGTGACCGCGGTTGTACGCCGGCGCGCTCCGCGCCGCTGGGCGGGGATAGCCGTAGGCACCGGCCTGGCGGTTCTCGGTGAGGCGGCGCGCACGCTGTTCGTGACCTCGGGTCAGGTTGCGTTCATGCACGGCGCCGACGCCCTTCGGATCGCCGCGTATCTCGTTCTCGTCCTCGGCTTCCGCGCCATCGTCCGAGACACGGACCCGGACGACGGGCGAGCGTCGGTCCTCGACGGAGCGATCGCCGGTTGCGCGCTGTTCGCCGCCTGTTGGCCGACGTTGGCCTACCCCGCCGCGATGTCTCGCGCGGCCGAGGCGTCGGGCGGCTTGCTCGGCACCGCCCGACCCTTGCTCGCGATCGTCGTCTGCGCGGTCGGCGTGCGACTCCTGTTCCGCCACGAAGTCGCGTCGAGGCTCCTGTTCTTCGGAGTCGTCCCGCTCGCAGCCGCGGATCTCTTCGAGAGTGCCGGTCTCACGCACTCGACCGGAACGGGGCGGGGTTGGTCGCAGGTCAGCGCGCTGTTCGCGTTCTCGATCGTCGCGATCGCGGCGCGCCGGATGACGGCGGGCCAGGCGCCGCGCGTCGACATCGATCCGGCCAACCGGCTCCGCGTGCTGTGCATCGTGACCTCGGTGGCGTTGTGCTCGGCGATCCCCCTCGCCGACGCTTGGTCGTCGGGCCGTCGCGACGTTTCGACGCTGGTCCCGGGCGCGTGCGTGATCGTCATGATCGTGCTGGTCGCGTTCCGGCTGTGGAACCTCGCCGCAGGTGCACGAG
>JALYLU010000598.1 GCA_030774075.1 Actinomycetota bacterium
CCTGTGCTTAGTATGTCGCCCGGATTCAGAGTGATGATCGAACTAATCCACTCGATCGCCACATCGGGGAGATTGATCTGATCACTCACGAGAGCACCTTGTCGTTTCTGACCATTTACCCACGCTTCGATCTGTACCTGCGAAATATCTGGAATCTCATCCCGCGTCACAATGCTCGGCCCCATCGGGCAGAAGGTGTCAAAGTTCTTCGCTAGGTCTCTCTGGTTGAAGTGGAACTGGATTGAACGGGACCCGACATCGTTGATGATGGTGTAGCCGAAGACGTGCTCCATGGCGTCCTCGCGTCGGACATTCTTGGCCCGTTTTCCCAGGACGACCGCGAACTCCACCTCATAGTCGACCGCGAAACCATGTTCTGCCGCAAACTTGGCAGAGCTTCCCGGTACCCGCTTAATGATGTCGTCGGCGGGCGGAATCACGATTTCGTCATATGGACCTGTAATCGACGACGCTAGCTTGATGAAATCCCACTGCGGTTCCTCGGCGGGAATCCACTCTGGGTCCTCTTGACCGTGACTCAAATAATTCGGACCAGATCCAAAGACCTTGCCCGGGTTGGTGATAGGAGCGTCCAAACGCTCAACCTTCACCGGCTTCGTACGTTCGATCAATCGGCGCGCTTGTTCGAGAGCCCTCTCGCCGTCGAGGATGAAGGCCAGCATGTCGTTGTATCCGACGTCGAACGTGCTGTCTCCGACCTGTGCTCCCACGCGACGCGCATTGCCGCTCCAGTATTGGACGAGACGCATCTTGCGTTCCTCTCCTCTCGAGTGCGGAATCGAACCTATGCCATCGCCGGACGATGCGCGTGGTCCCATGAATCGGACGTGTGCCCCCAGGTCAGCGATGGATAGCGGCCGGGGATGGGCTCGAGGGCGATTGTCTCGCCCCCGCGTAGCACGCGCACGGCTCGTGAGCCCGTTGAGTCGCGGACCGCCACCCTGCGCACCAATTCGTCAACCTCGGGACCAGGATGAATGTAATGACTGGCTATCACTTCGCGAACGCCGAGCCACTCTGCCGCCAGCGCCGCCTCATCCGGGTTCATTTCGCCGGTCAAGACGGCACCTGCTCCGGGATCGGGAAGTCCGTCCGTTTGAGCGCAGCCGATGATCCCGACAGTCGGCGCGTATAGCTCGCCGATCATCTTTAGGCCAGGAAAGATGGCGGTATCCCCGAAATGGTAGATACGAACGCCGGGTTCCGTCTCCACGATGAACGAGATCGGGACTCCAGTGATCACGCGTCCGTCCTTTAGCGTGACAGACGACCAGTGATGGCATTCAACTGGCCGGATTACGAGGTCACCGAACGTATAGCAGACGCCCCAAATCACCGAGCGCACTTGATCCGTCGGAACTCCCTCCTCCGACAGCTTTTCGGCGACGTCTGCCGGGCAGACGATCGAAGCTCCCGTGCGTTTCGCAATTTCACTCGCATCACCCAGGTGGTCCCAAGCCCCGTGGCTGACAAGAATCACGTCGGGCGATGGGACATCCAGAGGCGTGTAGGGTGCGACCGGATTGCGACGCAGAAAGGGCTCCATCAGGATGCGATGCTTGGGGCCGACGATCTCGTAGCCGGAGGCGCCGAGGAACTTCAACGTCGTGGTCATGGTTCGCCCAGTTCGATCGCCTTCTCGAGGCCCTTGATCAGCCCGACCATCATGCGATTGAGCGGCGCCGGAACCGCGTGGCGTTCCGCATACATGACCGCAGCGCCATTGATTGTGTCGATTTCCGTTCGTCTCTTGGCGAGCACGTCACCGAGCATCGAGGCTCGGCCTCCAGCGGTGCGAAAGAGCTCATGCTGAAAAGCGACGCGTTCGTCAGCGTCGAGGTCGATCCCGGCAGCGCGCGCGATGGCACACGTTTCGCGAGTAATGCTGTCCATGACGTCAAAGACGACCATCAGATTCTTAGCTGCGTCGGTCGGCAATCGAGTTAGAGCCATCGTCGGCAGGGAACCGCAGTTCAAGACGAACTTTGCCCACTGCTCATGGCGAACTTGAGCCTCAGGCATTACGGAGACTGGGAAGTCTGCTCGGGTGAATACGGTTGCGGCCACCCGCGCAGCACTCACAGCGTCCGTCCCGGACGGTCCCAGCGCGGTGTTGCGCACCCCCGTGTGGGAGTAGTGGGCAGTGCCCACCGTTGTGACGGTGTGCACCGAGACTCCGATGAGGAGCGGATTTGATGGATATACGGAGCGGATGATCTCCTCGTTGCCAAGTCCGTTTTGCAATGTGAGCAGGATGGTCTCGGGGCCGACGACAGCACGCGCTCCAGTCGCAGCGTCACGAGTCGCCCACCCTTTTGTTTGGAACAGCACAAGATCAGCCGTGATGTTCAAGCGCGACGAGTCAGTACTTGCGGGAATCCGGTACAAGGACGATCGGTCATCGCGATGATCGATTCGCAATCCCGCGTCGTTGATCCGATCAACGACGGCGTGGTTCGCTTCGATGAACGACACGTTGTGCCCGTTTTCGTGCGCAGCTGCCCCGTAGATGCTTCCCATCTGACCTGCGCCAACGACGACGACATTCATCAAGCCTCCTCCTTGCTTTAGTGCTTGGCGCGAGCTTCGTCGGCGCTCGCACGGACACGTCTATACTGGCCTACCGGTCGACCATTGTCCGACCGTAATCTGGCCGAGTCTACGTATCTCGCCCACAGGGGGAAGGCTGATGCTCGAAGCGCGGACTGTGGGTCAGCGCCGCGTGCAGGTCCGGAAGGTCGGAGAGCCGTCAGCGCCGGGCGCGGGCGAGGCAATGATCGACGTCGCTGCTGTCGGGATCTGCGGCTCGGACCTTCATATGTACCTAGGCGACGACCCCTACACGACGTATCCGATCCGCCAAGGGCACGAGTTCTCGGGACGCATCAAGACTCTCGGACCGGGCTATCACGAGCCTCTCGTGCGCGGCCAGCTCGTTGCAGTCCGACCGACCCTACCCTGTTCGGCGTGCATTGCCTGCCGCCGCGGCAGGCCCAATTGTTGCGTCCGGCTCCGGGTGTTGGGTGTACACGTCGATGGCGCTTTTGCTGAGCGACTTACGGTACCTGTCGCGAATCTGTACGACGCGGAAGGTCTCACGCCGGAAGAAGCCGCGTTCTCTGAACCCGTCTCGATTGGCCTCCAGATGGTGTACCGAAGTGGGCTCGCACCGGGCGACACAGCACTCATTCTGGGTGCTGGACCAATCGGTCAGTCGATCTTGTTGGCCGCGCGCGGCCGCGGCGCGCGCCTCATTGCGGCAGACCGCCTTGCGGGCCGCCTTGACC
>JALYLU010000599.1 GCA_030774075.1 Actinomycetota bacterium
TCGCGGGCCTCGACCGGCCCGGTTTGGCGGTCGCGGCGGCGGTTGATGGCCGGTGCACACTCGTACCGATGCGCACCGATCGTCCGGCGCGCGGCTACCAGGTGCTCGAGGATCTGATCGTCCTTCCCGACGCCGACGTGGATCCTCCGCCGCTGCCTCCCCTGATCGACCCTCGACTGACCGACCCTCCCCTGATCGACCCTCCACTGACCGAAGTGTCATCGCTCACAGACAACGGGAGTTGACGCTCGACAACTCCGAGCCCACGGGCGTACGCTCGCCTTCAGCGGTCAGGAGTAGGGAGTTTTCGCGTGAGCAATGGATTGAGCAAGTCGCGCTTTCTCACTGTGCAAGAAGTCGCGGATCTGATGCGGGTGTCGTCGATGACCGTCTACCGGCTGATCAAGGCCGGTGACCTGCCCGCAGTGCGGGTCGGTCGATCGTTCCGGGTGTCGGAACCCGACGTCGATGCGTATCTGTCTTCGCGATACACGCAGGCGGGTTAAGAGCTGAAGGCGTCTTTCTCGCTGCGCGTTGCCGCTGAGCGTCTCGGCCCTCCCCTCGAATCGGGCCGGCGAATCGGGTTGGCGGCGCAGCGATAGCTTCGCGCCGGTGCCCGATCGTCCTCCGTTCGTCTCGTTCCTCTCCGACTACGGCCTCGTGGACGAGTTCGTCGGCGTGTGCCACGGAGTCATGCTCGACGTCACGCCGGCGCTGCGGATCGTCGACATCACGCACGATGTCGCCCCTTTCGACGTCCGCGCCGGCGCCCTCACCCTCGTACGCGCCGTGCAGTATCTGCCCGATGGTGTCGTACTCGCGGTCGTCGACCCGGGCGTGGGCACCGAACGGCGTTGCATCGCGGTCGAGGTCGAGGGAGGTTTCCTGGTCGGCCCCGACAACGGCCTGCTCGCGCCGGCCGTCGCCATGCTCGGCGGGCCGGCGCGGATCGTCGCGCTCGAGAATCGCGAGTATCAGCTCGTCGCGCCCGGACCGACCTTCGCCGGACGAGACGTGATGGCCCCGGCTGCCGCGTACCTCGCCGGCGGTGTGCCGATCGATGCGCTGGGCGCACCGGTCGACCCCGCCGGTCTGGCGCCGGGCCTGGTCCCGCTGCCGCGAGAGAACGACGACGGGACGATCGCGGGCGAGGTGCTCTGGGTCGACCGTTACGGAAACTGTCAGCTGAACGTCGCGCCCGAGCAGCTGGTCGATCGTGGGGTCGCCCGAGGTGGATTCGTGGGCGTGACGATCGGCGGCGAGGATCGTCGGGCCCATTGGGTCACGGCGTTCGCCGAGGCGAAGCCGTCCGAGCTCGCGCTGCTTGTCGATTCCTACGGAATGTGCGCGCTGGCGTTCGACCAGCGCTCGGCGGCGGCGGAGCTCACGCTGCGGGCCGGGAAGACCGTGACCCTCGTTCCTTTGCCCGGGGGTGGGCCCGTATGAGGTGGGGAACTAGCCTCGTGCTCGTTGTGTTGCTCGTGCTCATTTTTGTCGCTGCGCTGACCCAATTCGTCTTCCACCTCGGCTGAAAGCGCCGGAGTTCACCACGCAGAGTGGTTCATTTGCTCAAGGTACGCGCGCTCCGTGTCGTTATTTTGCCTACAGCGATGGCGGACCGGACATCGACGGGGGGTTGGCCCAACCGGCCACTCGACGGCTCTCCCGCCCGCCTCGCACGAGATCGGGGTTCCGGTCGCGGGTGTGGGCGTGTGGTCACTCGGGGTAAACCCGGATGTCCACGCAACGTAGCCTCCCAGCCCGCCCCAGAAACGTCCGCAACTGCGGCCGGAATCCCCGTTTCTCCCGGCGTTCTCTCCCCGGCTTTGCGCTTTTGGGCCGCGCGTTCCGCCCTCGCGTAGCCTCCCGGCGGTGTCACACCGTGCGTGGTGTCGGCCCCCGACCGGGGCTCGAGCATGAACCTCACGACGGTGCTGCTCGCGGCCGCCGAGACCGCGCCCGAACGGCTCGCGCTCGCCGGGCCGGAACCGATGTCGTACGCACAACTCGCGACGCGTGCCGCGTCGGTGGCCACCGAGGTGGCGCGCCAGACCCGCTCGGGCGACCGGGTCGTGATCGTCGCGGGGAACGAGGACGCGTTTGTTGCCGCGTATCTCGGGACGCTCGGCGCCGGCGCGGTCGCCGCTCCGCTCAACATCGGATCGCCTTCGCACGAGCTCGCCCGCGAGCTCGATGCGGTCGAGCCGGTGCTCGCGCTCGCGTCGAGCGAGCACGCCGACCTGGCGCGCCGCGCGGTTGCGCAACGTGCCGCGGCGACACCGGTTGTCGTCGTCGACGATCTCACCGCGGCGGTCGCCACACTGGAACCCGTACCGAAAGACGCGTCCGACCTCGCCGTTCTGTTGTTCACCGCCGGTACTGCGGGAGCGCCCAAGCCTGCGATGCTCACGCACGGCTCGCTGCTCGCGAACATCGAGCAGATGCAGTCGCATCCGGGACTCCGAGTGACAGCCGACGATGTCGCGCTCGGTGTGCTTCCGCTCTTTCACGTGTACGGCTTGAACGTCGTCCTCGGTCTCGCGTTGCAAGCGGGCGCGTCGGTTTCGCTCGTCGATCATTTCCACCCGGTCGAGACGCTCGCGCGTATCGCCCGCGACGGCGTCACCGTCGTCGCGGGCGTACCGGCGATCTACGACGCCTGGCTCGGGCTCGACGACGCGACCGCGCCGCGGCCGTCGTTCGAAACGGTCCGGCTGTGCGTATCCGGCGCGGCGATGCTCTCGCCCCGGACGGCGGCCGCCATGCACGAGCGTTTCGGCCTCGTGGTGCACGACGGGTACGGCCTCACCGAGGCATCGCCGGTCGTCACGACTACCGCCGTCGCGTCCGAGCCGCGACCAGGCTCGATCGGGCCACCGCTGCCCGGCGTCGAGGTCCGGCTGCTCGACCGCGACGGCAATCCGGTACTCGAAGGCGATCCGGGAGAGGTCGTCGTGCGTGGTCCGAACGTGTTCGCCGGCTACTGGAACGATGCCACGACCACGAACGCGGTCCTCGTCGACGGTTGGCTGCACACCGGCGACATCGCGGTCGCCGACGCCGACGGATGGCTGACGCTGGTCGATCGCGCCAAGGATCTCGTGATCGTGTCGGGCTTCAACGTGTTCCCCGGCGAGGTCGAGGACGCGTTGCGCTCTCACCGAGACGTCGAGGACGTCGCGGTGATCGGTGAACCGCATCCGCGCACGGGCGAGACGGTTGTCGCGTACGTCGTCCCGCGCGCCGGGCAGGTCCTCGACCCGGTCGAACTGATGCGTCACGCGGGTCGACAGCTCGCGCGC
>JALYLU010000600.1 GCA_030774075.1 Actinomycetota bacterium
CGGCAGGATAGAGCAAAAGCAGGAGGAGGCAGCGATGCGAATCGGGATGCTGACCGGTGGAGGCGATTGCCCCGGGTTGAATGCGGTCATCCGGGCAGTGGTTCGCAAGGGTGTCGGTCAACACGGTCACACGATCGTCGGCTATCGCCACGGCTGGCGCGGAGTGATCGAGGGTGAGTCCATGGACTTATCGGTGAACGCCGTGCGCGGTCTCCTCCCGCGCGGCGGCACGATTCTCGGTACGTCGCGCACCAATCCCTACAAGTCCGACGACGGAGCGAGGCGGGTGCTCGCGACGTTGGCTCGCGATCGGGTCGACGCGCTGGTCGTCGTCGGCGGCGAGGACACGCTCGGCGTCGCCTTGAAGCTCGACGGCGATGGCGTCAGGGTCGTGGGCGTTCCGAAGACGATCGACAACGATCTGTCCGGGACCGACTTCACGTTCGGCTTCCACACCGCGGTGCAGATCGCGACCGACGCGATCGACCGCCTGCACACGACGGCCGAGAGTCACGACCGTGTGATGGTCGTCGAGGTGATGGGCCGGCACGCGGGTTGGATCGCGACCTACTCGGGAATGGCGGGAGGCGCCGACATCATCTTGATCCCCGAGGAGCCGTTCGACATCGAGGAGATCTGCGATCGGCTCACGCACCGGCATCAGAGCGGCGCCAAGTTCTCGATCGTCGTCACCGCGGAAGGTGCGATGCCGAAGGAGGCGACGATGGAGGTCCAAACGGGCGAGGTCGACGATTTTGGTCACGTTCGACTCGGGGGGATCGGTCAGCGTCTCGCCGCCGAGATCGAGCACCGAACCGGCTACGAAGCGCGCATGACGTCGCTCGGCCATGTTCTCCGCGGCGGGACCCCGAGCGCGTACGACCGCGTGATCGCGACGCGGTTCGGGATCGAGGCGATCGACGCCGCGCACGCCGGCGACTTCGGGAAGATGGTCGCGCTGCGCGGAACCGACGTCGTGCGCATCCCGATCGAGGAGGGCGTGGCTCACTTGAAGACCGTCGACGGCCGCCTGTTCGAGACTGCGGCCGTGTTCTTCGGATGAGCGCTCGTCCTCGGATGAGGCGTGCTCCGCACGCGAGACGTTCTCGCGCACCGGCCGGCGCGTTGCCCTCGCGCCGGTAGCATCGGCGCGGCTATGGGGCGCGCGCTGGACGATCTCATCGACCTGCTCGAACTGGAGCAGCTCGAGGTCAACCTGTTCCGGGGCGTGAGTCCGGACGAGGACCGGCAACGGGTGTTCGGTGGCCAGGTCGCCGGCCAGGCGCTCGTCGCGGCTGGACGAACGGTCGACTCCGATCGCCGGGTGCACTCCTTGCACGCGTACTTCCTGCGCCCGGGTGATCCGCGCATCCCGATCGTCTACGACGTCGACCGCATCCGCGACGGCCACAGCTTCACGACCCGGCGCGTCGTCGCGATCCAGCACGGGCGCGCGATCTTCAACCTGTCCGCGTCGTTCCACTTCGACGAACCGGGCCCCGAGCACCAGTACCCGATGCCGGAGGCGCCGGACCCGGACACGCTCCCGACGATGCGTGAGCGACTGGAGCCGTACGCCGATCGCTTCCCACCGGCGTTCGTCGAGTGGATACAGCGCGACCGCCCGATCGACACCCGCTCGTCGCGGCTGCCGCGCTGGCTCGACCCCGATCCGAGCCCGCGCGAGCCCGAGCAGCTCGTGTGGTTCCGCGCGGATGGGAAGCTGCCCGACGACCCGCTGCTCCACGCGTGCGTGGTCGCCTACGCGTCCGATCTCACGCTGCTCGATACCGCCGTCATGTCCCACGCGCGCTCATGGGACGACGACCGCTTCATGATCGCGAGCCTCGACCACGCGATGTGGTTCCACCGACCGTTGCGCGCCGACGAGTGGCTCCTCTACCACCAGAAGAGCCCGTCGGCGGCAGGTGCCCGGGGTCTCGCCGAGGGCTTCATCTTCCGCCACGACGAAGCGCTCGCGGTCACCGTCATCCAAGAGGGGCTGATGCGGCCGGTGAAGCCCGGTTGGCAGCAGTCGTGAGCTCGATCGATCTTCGCTCCGACACGGTCACCACACCCACGGCGGAGATGCGCCGTGCGATGGCCGAGGCCGAGGTCGGCGACGACGTCTACGGCGAGGATCCCACCGTCAATCGGCTGCAGTCGCTCGCCGCATCGCTGCTCGGAAAGGAGGCTGCCCTTTACGTCCCCTCGGGGACGATGGCGAATCAGCTCGCGATCCGCGTGCTCGCGGCGTCCGGCACAGAAGTGCTGTGTCCCGACCGGGCGCATGTCTATCGCTACGAAGGGGCAGCGGCGCCGGCCAACAGCGGCGTGCAGATGCACCCGCTGTGGGACCTGCCCGACGGCGTGCGTGCGGCGATCGACGGCGTCGCTCACCACCTGCCGCAGCCGTCTCTGCTCGTGATCGAGAACACGTACATGGCGTTGTCGGGTGCGCCGATCGACGCGGGCGAGATGGCGACCCTCTGCGGGATCGCGCGGGCCGGTGGGTTGCGCGTGCACGTCGACGGAGCGCGCATCTGGAACGCGGCGGTCGCGCTGGGCACCGCACCGCGGGAGCTCGTGGCGCCGGCCGAGACCGTCATGTTCTGCCTGTCGAAAGGCCTCGGCGCGCCCGTCGGGTCGGTGCTGTGCGGAACCGCGAGCGTGATCGCGCAGGCGCGCGCGTACCGCGCCCGCTTCGGCGGTGGCATGCGCCAAGCCGGCGTGATCGCGGCGGCCGGTGTAGTAGCGCTCGAGACCATGGTGGAGCGACTCGCCGACGACCACGCCCGGGCTCGGCGCCTTGCCGACGCGCTCGCGAGTCGTTGGCCGGGCAGTGTCGACCCCGAGAAGATTCGCACCAACATCGTGTGTGCCGATCTACGCGCCCTCCCGGTCGACTTCGTCGAGCGGCTGACGCGACTCGGTGTGCACGCGGGCACGATCGACCCACGCACGGTCCGCTTCGTCACCCACAAAGATGTCGACGACGATGCGATCACCGGCACGCTCGGCGCCTTCGACGAGATCGGAAGCGACGAGTGAGCGTGCTGCACGACGAGACTCCGACGCGGGTGCTCGCGATCTACGCGCATCCCGACGATCCCGAGATCTCGGCCGGGGGCACGCTCGCACGCTGGGCGGATGCCGGCGCCGAGGTCCACGTTGCGGTCACGACGCGCGGCGACAAGGGCACGAACGATCCCGAGGCCGACCTCGACGCGCTCGCGCGGCTCCGGGTGGAGGAGACCGCGGCCGCGGCACACGTCCTCGGGATCGCCGAGCACCAC
>JALYLU010000601.1 GCA_030774075.1 Actinomycetota bacterium
AGGCGTGGTACCCCGTGTTCGCGGCCTCCGGGCTCGTCGTGCCCACCTGGCCGGTCGCGTACGGCGGCCTCGACCTCCCCCCGGAGGTTGCACGCGCGATCGACGTCGAGCTGCGTCCGCTCAACCTGGGTCGGCTCAATCCGTTGGGCTTGAACAACACCGCGCCCGCGCTGTACGCGTACGGCTCCGAGGAGCAACGGCTGCGATTCCTGCCGCCGATGGTGCGCAACGAGGAGAAGTGGTGCCAGCTCTTCAGCGAGCCGGGCGCGGGCTCGGATCTCGCGTCGCTCGCGACCCGCGCCGAGCGCGACGGCGACACGTGGGGTGTCACGGGCCAGAAGGTGTGGAGCACCTGGGCGCATTTCTCGGACTTCGCGATCCTGCTCGCGCGGACCGACCCCGACGCGCCGAAGCGTCAGGGCATCACCTACTTCCTTCTCGACCTCCACCAGCCGGGCGTCGAGGTGCGGCCGCTGCGCCACATCGGGGGCGAGGTGGAGTTCAACGAAGTGTTCCTCGATCAGGCGCTCGTGCCCGACGCGTACCGCGTCGGAGAAATCGGACAGGGCTGGAAGGTCGCCAACGCGACGTTGTCGGGCGAACGGCAGATGGTCTCCGGCGCGGGCTCGGGTGGTGTCGACCGAATCGGCGGCCGAGGAGTCGAGCACCTGCTCGAACTTTCACGGGCGACCGGGCGCGACCGCGATCCCGTCGTCCGCCAGCGGCTCATGCGCGTCCTCAGCGAGGAACGCATCCGCGACTGGACGAACCAGCGGGTGCGCGCGCAACTGAAGGCCGGGCGTTCACCGGGGCCGGAGAGCTCGGTGGGCAAAGTGCACCAAGGGGAGCTCAACCAGCGCATCCAGCTCCTCGCGGCCGACCTGTTGGGCGCGGGTGCGATGGCCTGGCCCATCGATCAACCGCTCGAGGTGCGCGGGATGCTGCGCAGCCGGGCGAACACGATCGAGGGTGGCACGACCGAGGTGAACAAGAACATCGTCGGCGAGCGGGTGCTCGGTCTGCCGCGTGAGCCCGATCCGTGGCAGGGTGCGGCCTGGCGCGAAGTTCCGAGGAGCTGAGGCAGCGTGGAGTATCCGAGACTCGTGACGTTGAGCCTCGAGCGCAAGGGACCGGTCGGCTGGTTGATCAACAACCGGCCCGAGCAGCTGAACGCGATGAACGCGTTGATGCGCGACGAGTTCGAGCTGGCCTGGCGCGCGCTCGATGCCGATCCCGAGGTGCGGGTGATCGTGCACACGGGTGAGGGACGCGCGTTCCAGACCGGCGTCGACGTGACGGAGATCGCGACCGACGGCAGCGGCATGGAGCGCTATCGCGCGTCACTCGAGAATTTCGATCTCCACTTCACGTCGTGGCACAACGACGTGTGGAAGCCGGTGATCACGGCCGTGAACGGCATCTGTGCGGGTGGAGGCTTCCATTGGGTGGCCGACGCCGACATCGTCATCGCGGCGGTCGACGCGCAGTTCTTCGATCCCCACGTGTCGATCGGGCAAGTGGTTGCCGTCGAAGCCATCGGTCTGATGAAGAAGATGCCCGTCGAAGCGGTGATGCGGATGGCCTTCGTCGGCCGCCACGAGCGGCTGTCGGCCCAACGCGCCTACGAGCTCGGCATGATCAGCGAGGTCGTCGACCCGCCGGAGCGTCTGCGCGACGCCGCGCAGGCGCTGGCCGAGAAGATCGCCCGCAACTCTCCCGCCGCGATGGCTGCAACGAAGCGGGCGTTGTGGGCTGCGCTCGAGCTCGGTCTGACCGACGCGTGCAAGGCCGGCGCCGCGGAGCTCGTGTCGATGTGGGGTCATCCCGACCAGGAGGAGGGCCCGCGCGCGTTTGCCGAGAAGCGCGAGCCGCGCTGGGCGCCGCCTGCGAGCTCACACCGAGGCGCATGAGGTTCTCGGTCGAGCTTCCCATCGCGACGCCCGACGCGCTGATGAACTGCGCGCTCGCGATCGAGGCGGCCGGCTTCGACGCGTGCTTCGTCACCGATCATCCGAGTCCTCCGCGTGACTGGCTCGCGACCGGCGGCCACGAGACGCTCGACCCGTTCGTCGCGCTCTCGTTCGCGGCGGCGGCGACGCGGCGGCTGCGCCTGCACACCAACTGCCTGATTCCCGCGTACCGCAACCCCTACCTCGCTGCGAAAGCGGTCGCGACCCTCGACGCGTGCTCGCGCGGACGCGTGATCCTCGGCGTCGCGGTCGGCTATCTCGAAGCCGAGTTCGACGCGCTCGGCGTGCCCTTCGTGGAGCGGGCCGGGCGTCTCGACGAGACGCTGTGGGCGATGAAGGCGGCGTGGGCCGACGAGATCCCCGACAACGTCGTGACCCCGCGATGCGTGCAGCAACCTCACCCGCCGATCTGGGCGGGCGGAAATTCCGCGGCCGCGATCCGTCGGGCGATCGCGCACGGCGACGGTTGGAGTCCGTTTCCGGCATCGCCGCGCACGGCGGCGGCCGTCGACTCCGCGTCGATGACCGACGCCGCCAAGCTCGCGCACGCGATCGTGCGGCTCCACGAGCGGGCCGAGGAGGCGGGGCGCACCGAGCCGCTCGACGTGTGCTTCACGCCGTTCTCGCACCCCGCGCACAAGGACGTCGTCGACCCTTCGGCATTCGTCGCCGAAGCCCACGGGCTCTCGGCGATAGGTGTCACTTGGCTCGCGTTCCATCTTCCGGCACCGAGCGTCGCCGAGTTCTGCGACATCGTCGCCGCATTCGGCGAAGCCGTCGCCGAGGTGAGGACATGACGAATACACCATGACGAATACACGGGTCTACATCCACGAGCTGATCGACATCATCGGGCCGAACCGCGCCCGCTATATGCACCACATGACCGCGAACTGGTGCCCGACGGCGCGCGAAGCGCGCAACATGTCCTGCTTCGGCGTCTGGGGAACGGTGGGTTCGACCGGGCGCTGGCCCCAGGTCGTCAATTTGTGGGAGCTCGAGGGATGGGACGGACTCGTCGCGAATTTCGCGCACGAGCTCGCGTCACCGTCGTTGCAGGATCCTGCTCTCGCGAAGTGGTGGGCGGCGGCCGCGGAACTGCGGCGCGGCGGTCTCGACCGGGTGCTCGTACCCGAACCCTGGAGTCCCGCGATCGAGGAGCTCACCGACGCGGGGGTGCGGGGCGTCGTCTACGCGCACGAGATCGTGCGGGTTCCGGTAGGGACGGCGCGGGCGTTTCTCGACGCGCTCGCGGACGTAGGCGTGCCCGCGTTGGAGTCGCTCGACCTCCGATGTGTGGGCGCGCACCGGGTCGCGATGATCAAC
>JALYLU010000602.1:0-470 GCA_030774075.1 Actinomycetota bacterium
TGGCCACACGTCCGGCGGCGCGCTCGGCGCTCTGACCGTTGGCTCAATGCGAGGAAAGGAGGAGCATCCGCTGGATGGCCCGAATCCACTCAACAGCGAGATGTTCTCGCCGGCCAACAGTCAATAGGGAGAAGGTTTACCACATGGCGCGGCCCGGTGACACCGAGGCGCGAACACGCTACCTCGGCGGTGCGTCCTCTCGCCGGTGGTGGCCAATCATCCCTTGTCAGCGCCCTCTCTCGTTCCCGCCGGCAACGCACTCACATGCCTGCGAGTTCAGGCGGTCAACCACGCGACTACGTCGATGCATCACTCGCGAGCGCGGACCGAACGGCGCCCGCAACTGATCGACATCGATGGGGCCAATCGTGCCCACCTCGACTAGCGGGCCGACGCCTAGTGGAGCCACTTCGCTGCCCCACAACTGCGCCTCGGTGCGGAGTTGGTCCAGGTGCCGCTCGTCCCTGATT